>CASFFJ010000044.1 GCA_949293915.1 uncultured Christensenella sp. | reverse complement strand
GTCTAGTTTGTCGCCATCGCTAAGATATCCTACTAAGAAAAACACAATACAAAACTTGGCAATTTCACTTGGTTGCATAGTGAAACTGCCTATCCCTATCCAACGAGTCGCACCATAGCTTGTCCGCCCTAGTCCTGGAATAAAAACGAGCAGTAAAAATACTAGTCCTACAAAATAAAAAATCCAATAAAATTTTTTGTATATCTTATGGTTGATAAAACTGGTCACTATTAATCCTATCGCACCAATCACAACACCTATAATTTGTTTTTTTAGATAGAAAAATTGGTCGTTATAATTCATAATTGCTGAATATTTGCTAGCACTATACACCATAACACAGCCAAATATGACAAGAAAAAACGTACATAATAAAATTGTTATTTTAAGTTTTGCTGTTTTCATATTCTTGCACCAATTTATTAAAATATTTTCCGCGCTCTATGTAACTTGAAAATTCATCATAACTAGCACTAGCAGGTGACAAAATCACCACATCGTTTTTATTCAAATTCTTGGTCGCATCCTTAAAAGCAGAAGCTAAACTTGCGTATGTTTTTAAATCAAATTTATCATTGTTTGCACGTTTTAATTTATCCGCTATCTCGCCGAATGCAAAAATTTTCTTTACGCGTTTTGGTAATTTATCAAACAATTCAGTGTAGTCTAAATTTTTGTTTGAACCACCTAATAGTAGAATAATAGGATTTTTGACACTGTCTACGCTAGCAAGTGTTGATGCAATGTTGGTTGATTTGCTGTCATTAATAAAAGTTACACCACGCGCTATTATTCGCTCATTTCTGAACGAAATCGGTTCAAATTCTTTTAATGTTTCGCTGATTTTGTTTGGTTTTATCTTGTAAATGTATGCAAAACATATTGCACACATCACATTTAAAACATTGTGTTTGCCTTTTAACTTTAATTCATTTAATGCAATGATTTTGTACTGATGAAGATAAATGTAACCATTTTTAATGTAAACATCCGCATTATGTTTGTACGAATATGTAACTGTTTTAGCATCAAGATTAGGTGTAATATTATCATCCAAATTGACAACTGCATAATTATTAGGCGTGAGATTTTTGAATATGGATAATTTAAGTCGTGTATATTCTTCCATCGTCTTGTGTCTTATTAAATGGTCGGGAGATATATTTAGAACTGTCGCAACTTGTGGCGAAAAACTATCAGCATATTCTAGCATAAAACTACTGACTTCAATTACATATATACCCTTTTTTTTCTCCATTATCGCACGTGAAACGGGATAACCAATATTACCACACGCAATTGCGCGCTTTTGCTTATTTAAAATATTTGTGATTAAGTTTATGGTGGTAGTTTTACCATTCGTACCTGTCAGTGCAATCATATTTTTAACATAACTTGATGCAAATTCTAATTCGCTATAAATCGGTATATTATTTTTTTGAGCAATTATCAAATTAGGATTATCTGATTGCACGCCGGGTGACACAACTATCATATCAAAATCTGCGATAATATTTTCATTTAATTTATCTAGCAAATAACATTTTTTAAATTCAGACTTAGTTATACTGTTGAAATTATCATCATAGACATACACTTTAGCGTGTTTTTTTATTAATAATTTCATTGCCCAAACACCAGAAAGGCTCATCCCATACACTAATACTTTTTTATTTTTTACTAACATAAACCACCTATAAATAATAGTACTATTTGATTCTGCAAATAATTACAAAAGATAAAAAATTATACAAATTACGCCAAGAATAAATGTGACAGTTGAATAAATCGCCACAATTTTTGGTTCAGTTAGTCCTGACATTTGTAAGTGATGATGAAAAGGTGACATTTTGAATATGCGTTTTTTCTTCCACTTAAAAACGATTACTTGCAAAATGACAGAAATACTTGAAAACATAAAGCAAAAGGCAATAATCGGTAAAATTAGTTCCATTCCCAACATACACGCACTAGCACCAATATAACCACCTAAGCATAATGAACCAACATCTCCCATAAAAATAGATGCCTTGCTGGTATTAAATAACAAAAAAGCAAGGATACTGCCACAAAATAGTGCAGATAAAATATTGATATTTTGGATATTTGTGATTATTTCACCAGTTTCGCCTGAAAGATAAACTGCTTGTCCTATTAATGAAGTTATTATTGTGAAAAAAATTAGATAAATAAAACTGACACTACCCGCTAAACCATCCAATCCATCTGTTAAATTAACGCTATTGGTTGTCGCAAGCATAACAAAAATTATTAATGGAATGATAAAAATTTTTATATCAAAAGCTTTGTCTGTAAAAGGAATAAAAATGTTCCCGCCGATGCTGGAAAAATATACAAAAAAAGCAAAAATTACAGCAATTCCTAATTGACCAATTATCTTTTGATACGGCCTAAGCCCTAGATTTTGCTTATACTTTACTTTTAAATAATCATCCATAAGACCAAGCACGCCATAAAACACACTGACCAATAACACCATAAGCCAAGAGCTGTCATAATTTAAAAACACAAACGCTAGCGATAGTGTACATATTACAAATAATACACCACCCATAGTGATTGTCCCGTTTTTATCTTTGTGATTTTCCACATAGCCTAGGATAGTTTGTGATGCTTTTCTTTGCTTAAAAAATTTGATAATTATTGGCATTAACAATACTGATAAAGCAAAACTAGACAAAAACGCAATTAAAATTTTCATTATGCTTTCATCTCACTTGTGTGTGTCGTTTTAAAATATTCATCGACAACTTCGTAATCGCTAAAATGATGTTTTACGCCATTAATATCTTGATAATTTTCTGCGCCTTTACCTAAAATTGCTACTAAATCATTAGGACTGGCAATGCTTAAAGCGTATTCTATAGCATCCTTTCTATTAGTGATAGTTACAATATTTTTATCATCCACACCTCTTAAAATATCATCAATTATCATATCTGGATTTTCGTATCGCGGATTATCAGATGTCACAACAACAATATCACTTAAACTAGTCGCCATTTTTGCCATTTCTGGTCGTTTTGTTTTGTCACGATTGCCACCACAGCCAAAGACAGTTATCAAGCGTTTAATCGGAAGATTTTTTATTGCAGTTAAAATATTTTTGATACCATCTGGCGTGTGCGCATAATCAATCACTACGCTAAAATTTGATGGAGTGTGTAAAACATTAAACCTACCCGGAACCAATATTTCACATTCGCTTAATTTATTAATAACTTCTTTTAAATCAAAGCCTAACTCTAACAAACACCCTATTGCTAACATAAGATTATATATATTATATTCGCCTATCAAATTTGATTTAGCGTGATATTCTTTATCATTGTATTCAATCGAAAAATCTGTTGAATGGATATGTTGGTCAATATTTAATAATTTTAGTTTACCATCTCGCCCTATTGTAAGATTATTAAGGTTTGATTGCTTATAGATTTCTTTTGCATATTTTGCATCAATATTTATGACTCCATTTCTAGCGTGTTTTATATCAAAAAGACTTGCTTTACATTTGCAATAATTATCCATTGTCAAGAAAAAGTCTAAATGGTCTTTGGTAATATTGCTGAGTGCCACACAATCATACATTATGTCATCAATTTTATTTAACGCTATTGAATGAGCGCTAACTTCCATCACACAATATTCACAACCGTTGCGCTCCATATCAGCAATCAGTTTGTGTAGGTCTATAGGGTCAGGAGTGGTGAGAGTAGCTGGCAAAAGCAAATTACCTATATACACTCCTTCTGTACCAATGAGTCCCACCTTTTTACCCATTTTTGTAAGTAATTGTCTAAGTGCAAATGTTGTAGTCGTTTTACCATTCGTACCCGTTATACCAATAAACTTCATTTTCGATTTATATGTCTCATAAAAAATTGAACTGATATATGACATTGCTTTTCGTACATCACTAACCAAAATTTGTGTAATTGGCAAATCAATAAAATGTTCAACAACCAAACACACTGCCCCATTTTTAACCGCTTCGTAAGCATAGTCGTGTCCATCTGTTTTCATTCCTTTGATGCAAAAATAAATTCCATTCATTAATTTTTCACTGCTTACACAACTCAACGAATCAATATCTAATTCTTGGTAGTTTTTTATGCCTGTAAATCTCATATTTGAAATAATATCATACAATTTCATATTTCACTCCTTCGCATAAAATGTATCATAGAATATTTCAATATTTGACACAAACGCAAAATAAGACAAAAACTACTAACTTACGACCAAATACACTATTTCCCCCAAATACAAAAGTGAATTTTCTGGCGGTAACTGTGCGACAACATATTCGCCATCCGTATCAAATAATGGTACTAGACCTAGTCGTTTTAATGTTACACACGCATCAGACAGACTCATTCCTACCAAATATGGCATCACAATAGTTGGTTTATTATCTATTTGGTTGATATCGGTTGGCAACTTACTTTTCGTTTCAAAAATACTAGAAAACACACGCTGACCTATTGGTTTTGCTACCACACCACCATAATACGCGCCATTGCTTGGCTCGTTTATGCAAATTATCATAACTAACTCTGGATTGCTGGCTGGATATGTACCTATGAAACTTGAAATATATTTCCCAGTCGCAATTTTTCCAAATTCGTCATATTTTTGCGCTGTACCTGTCTTACCTCCAATGTCATAACCAGGCACAAATGTATATTGTCCTTCACTATTTATGTTGTTTGCTAACATTGTATTTATTGTATCAATTGTTGATTGCTTTAAAGTTAGAGTATGTTTTGCAGTGCTGTAATTATATAATTGCCCTTTTTCACTAGAAATGCTATTTAATAAGTGCGGTGAGATGTCGTATCCGGTTGTTATTTTTGCATAAACATTCACCATCTGAAGTTCGGTTACCGCAATAGCGTGTCCAAAACCTATGCGCGCTAAGTCAACATTCCTAACCTGTTCGATTGGCATAATAATTCCGCTAGATTCACTACTGATATCTACGCCTGTCTTTTGCCCTAAACCAAACATTTCTAAATATTCATAATATTTATCAACGCCTATTCTTAAAGCAAGATTGACAAAAACACAGTTGCAACTATTCTTAAATGCATCCAACAATGTTAAACTGCCATGACCCGTTGTCTTCCAACATTTAATTGTTTCGCCATCTACACTACATCTGCCCGTACAATAAAAATGTTCATCAAGTTTTGTTAAATTTTCATTTAGCGCGATAGCAAGCGTGATGAGTTTAAATGTGCTTCCTGGCTCGTATACATCCACAACAGTTGAATTTTTTGTCATTGATTGTAATGCAGAAATATCATCTCGTGGGACAGAGTTTAAGTCAAAACTCGGTATGCAACTCATTGCCTTTATTCCACCTGTCTTGGCATCTAATATTATTCCACTTGCAGACAATGCCTTATGCTCCAAATATCCTTCTGTTAAATTTTTTTCTAATATCGACTGCATCTGTACATCAATCGTCGTATGCAAATTAGCACCTGGTACACTTGGTATATAATACATTATTGAGTTATCTATTTCTTTACCTTGTGCGTTAGTTTGAGTGAGTGATTTACCATTCACTCCTTTTAAATAGTTATCATAATAACTCTCTAATCCTGCTTGCCCAATATTATCAATCGTGGTATAACCAAGCACTTGCGTTAAAAGATTATTATATGGATAGACTCGTTTTACATTTTGCGATAAATATACTCCTTTGTATTTAGTCAGTTGCATTGCAATGTCTTCATCCACTTGAAGTTTTATCAATATTTCACTTAATGATTTGTTTGTTACTTTTTGATAAGCAGTGTCATAACTAATACCCAATAACTCGTTAATCTTAGTCGCTAATTCGCTCGGTTCAACCACATTACGCGCTCTGACATAAACATCATACGTGGTAATTGTTGTTGCCAATTGAACGCCATTGCTGTCTAAAATTTCTCCACGTTTGCTGGCTAGTGGTAAACCGCGTAACCATTCTTCTGATGCTAAAACTTGTAGCTTTTTACCATCAATTATTTGCAAATAAAATACACGAAAAACAAGCGAGACCAACAATATGCAAACGATTAAAACACAAACTAAAAATCTGCGTTGCAACGAATGAAGATTATAAAATGTTTTAAACTTTTTCATATAAAAATTTATGCTTGTACATACGTTTGTTATGCTAAAAATTTAATATAAATTTATTAATTAAAAAAAATTAAAAATTTTTAAAAAAAATAAGTTTTTTTATGAAAAAATTGTTTATTTATGTAAATTTTAACTATAAATTATAAATTTTTAAGTAAATTTTGATTTAAAAAATTTTTTTCTTTAGATTTTTTATCAACTGATAAATATGTCAGATTTTTTATTTAGTAATTAATTATTATTTATTGATAGACATTATCTAAATAATTTATAGATTATTTCCCACTATTTTAAATTTAAAATAAAAATATTTGATGAAGTTTAAAATAAATTGAATCTAATAATTCAATATTAGCAAAATATATTTAAAATTATTTTAAATAGTTGAAAAAATTAATTAAATAATAAAAAATCAACATAAAAAATATAATTTTTTTAAATTTTTTATGTAAAAAATATATTTTTTTATTTTTTTATTAAAAATGATTTTTAAATAATGTAAAAAAATTAATAAAAAATGGCTAATCAAGTCATTAGCCAAATAAATTTCTAAAAATTATTGTTATTTTATCTAAGAAAGTTAATTCTTTTTCATCATCACCATAATCACGTGGTTCATTAAGACTAATCTGGATTGAGCCTTTAGGTTCGCTTGGCATATCTGCTTGTGATTCATAGAACTCAACCTTTTCAGTCTCTGCTTGAATGGTAGCAGTATTTGAATTGATATCTTTATTTAATATTGCAAGTGTTGAAATATTCACACCAACAAAACCTAGCAACAATACTAACACAGTCACATATACAGATGTTAAAACTTTAAACCTCTTTTTATAAAAAGCGCGTGTTTCATCTTCTTTTCGCTTAAATGTTTTATTTTCAACAAGCGTTTCTTGTTCAACTGATTTTAAGCCTTTAATTTCCGCCTTTGGCTTAACTATCTCTACTTCGCTTCGTTTAAGGTCATCTAAGGATGGCAAATTTTGCAGTCTAGTCTCACTAACATTCTCTACACTAGGCTGAGTAGAAGTTATTGTTGAACTTTCATTTTGAACTTGAGGTTCTTCTTGCATTTAATCTCCTATTACAATTTCTCAACAACGCGTAGTTTAGCACTCGCACTACGTGAATTAGACAACAATTCATTGTCGCTAGCAATAATTGGATGCTTGTTAATCAGCTTTATATCCGCTTTATGCCCGCAAATACATTTAGGAATCCTTGGCGGACAAATACAATCAGTAGAATGAAGTTTAAATATATTCTTAACAATCCTATCTTCTAACGGATGAAATGTTATTATACATAGTCTACCATTTTTTTTGAGTTTTTGCAACATTTTTTCTATCGCTATCGGCAAATCATTTAATTCGTTATTCACTTCTATTCTTATTGATTGGAATACCTTATTACAAAGAGCAGGCTTATTTTGAAATTTTGGTGGATAACTGCTAACAACAATATCTCGCAATTCAAATGTAGTTTTTATAGGTCTCTCTTGTCTAATCTTAACAATTTTACGTGCAATTTGTCGTGCGTTTTTTTCTTCTCCATACATAAACATAATCCGCTCTAAATCTGCTTCGCTATAATTATTGACTACATATTCAGCATCCAAATTTTGAGATTTGTCCATTCGCATATCAAGTCTTGCATCTCGCATAAAACTAAAACCACGTTCAGCATTATCAATTTGATAACTGCTTACACCTAAATCTGCTAAAATGCCATCAACTTTGTCGATATTCAAATTATCTAAAACACTATCAATATTGGCAAAATTGTCATTTATAAAAATGATTTTATCCAAATGGTCTTTTAAAACTGTTTTAGCGTGCGCAAGCGCATCCGAATCTTTGTCAAAACATATTAGTTTACCTATTGTTAATCTTTTGGCTATTTCGAGCGAATGTCCGCCACCCCCAGTGGTACAATCTATATATATACCATCTTTTTGAATATTCAAACCATCAATGCTCTCTTGCTTTAATACAGAAATATGTTTAAATTCCATTAGTCCCCACCTTTATCTCAACTAATTTATTATTGACTGCATCGCAACTGGTCAAATAATATTTGATACCATTAATTTCGTTATACAACATTTTTGGATTAACGTATCCGTGTAAATGCCCAAACACAACCGCACTGACAGAATATTCTTCTAACATACGAGTATAATCACTTGGCTCAATTTTATTATTAAATGGTGGATAATGTGTGATAAAAATAATTTTTTCATTATTTGTCTGTAAATTCTTAGCACTATCAAGTGAAAGTTTCAATCTAATTGTTTCACGTGCGTAAATTTTTTTATTCTCTTCTGTATTAAATTTACCTTCTGGAATCAGCCATCCACGGTTGCCACAGAAAATATAATCTCCTATCTTTATTGCATCATTTTGAAGTGCAAAAATATTCTCAGGTAAAATGGCACGAACCTTACTAATACTGCTCCACCAATAATCGTGATTACCACGAATTATAATTTTTTTGCCTTTTAATGCGCGTAGAAAATCAAAATCTTTACTTACTTCTTCAATTTTCATCGCCCAACTATAATCGCCCGCAAGAATTACAACATCATCCTCGCTGACTACTCTATTCCAATCCTCAATAATTTTTTGTGTATGGCCGTGCCAAACAGGGCCAAATATATCCATTGGTTTATTATAATTTATATCAAGATGAAGGTCACTTATTGAATATATTTTCATATTTATATTTTAACACTTTTTTATGTAATAGTCAATTTTATTCTTGCTTTTAACATTCATTATTATAAAACTAAAAAAACTGGCTTCAATTTTCAATATCTTTTAATTTTTGATTGCGATATAAAGATTTTTAATTTCTGGTATATTAATCATTAAACTATTTGTAGGTATATATCCGAATAAAAATTAATTGTAGTCAATTATCTCGATTAAAAGTTTAAATAATAATGTTGCAAAAAATAAAAAAATGTACTCAATGTCTGCTAGTTGCATCTATAATTAACTTTAATAAAAATGTAAATAATATTGTAAATCTCTTTTATAAAATATTACAACTTATCATCAAAAATAAAAAACTAATGTAATAATATATAAATTTAATATCTTAAATAGGAAGCTATTTTTTATTAAACAATTTATCATTTTTAAATATTCGCAGTTTAAACACAAAAAAGTGAAAATTGGAATAGTATATATTATAACATTAGGAGGTTAAATAAAATGTCGTTTTATACCGAATCAAGACCAGGAATTTTCCCCGGTCAAACAAACAATGCCACAAATGGACTGTGTGAACGAATTTGTATACAGGTAAAGAAAGTTTTTGATGCTTGTATGATGCAAGCACAATTAGAAAACTATTCGTTAACTCTAACTGATTTCAACCCAGCAAATCCAACCACACCATTAACATTCGTGAGCGGAAATTCACTTGGTAGTAGCGCAACTGTCTCAGATTTAATTATAACTAGATTTGATGACAGACCAAACTTCGCACGCGTACAAGCAAATATCAACATCCCTGTAACCATTACATATACTGACGCATTAGGGATACCTGGTAGCGCAAAAGGTACTATAACTGTCCATCAAGATGTAATTTTATACGTACCACAACCATCTTTGACACCTATTGATGTAGTTGCTTTTGGCAGTGCTGTGATCCCAAATGGGACATATGACACTACTACTGGCGGATTCACTATCAATGCGTGCGTGACTATCGTATTAAAAGTTGTGGCTGATGTGGACGTATTGGTACCAAGTTATGGATATTGCCCAATGCCACCATGCACTCCATTCAATAATGATGATGTATGTCCTGGCGTATTTGATTTACCATTGTTCCCAACAGCAGTGTCACCACAATCAACTACCAATAGATAATATCTTAAAAATACAAGAATTTGATTAGTTCAGTCTTGTATTTTTTATATAAATTGTTATAATTTAAATTAAAATACTGTTCAATATAAAATAAGTCTTCTATTAATTCTAACTATATTTTTTTAGATTTATGTAAATTTTATTATTAAAATATTTAAAATTTATTATATCGCTAATTTCGAGTGTAATAATTAGATTTTTTTATACAAACTCATTAGATTGCTTTTTAAAGATTTAATTTATAACTGAAATAATCTTTTTTGCAGATATTTTATTGATTCAAAATCTTTATTCAATATTTTGCTCTATAATAAATGATTATTTCGTATTTAATGAACTATGCTTGATTTAGTTGATTTTTTTCAAATAATTTTTTATCATAATAGAGTATGAGAATTATAGCTGGAAAATATCGTGGAAAAAAGTTAAACGAGTTCACTTTAGATAGCACAAAGCCTACGCTTGACAGAGTGAAAGAATCTATTTTTAACCTTATTCAGTTTGATTTGGTCGATGCTGTAATTTTGGACCTTTTTTCTGGCACTGGTGCATTAGGTATTGAAGCATTGTCACGTGGAGCGAAAAAATGCGTTTTTGTTGACAATAATGAGTTAGCAATAAATATTACTAATTCAAACTTGCAAAACATTGACCGTGACAGTGAAGTCATCTTATCCGATTATATGGATTATCTTGAATCGTGCAAGCAAAAATTTGATATAATCCTGCTTGACCCACCATACAAAACAGATTACGGTATAGAAGCAATTAACACAATTATAACTCGTGATTTATTGAACGATAATGGCATTATCATATTTGAAACAACAGATGAAAAGACGTTTGAATTAGCTTATTATGGATACAAATGCAAGCGAAAAAAATATGGTACTGTTGCAGTATATAAAATACAAAAAGTAAATGAAAACGATTAAAACATTTAATAAAATTATTTACTATGATATACATAATTTTAATGTAAACCAAACGCTAGATTGTGGTCAAATTTTTCGTTATATAATTAATGATAAATATGCTGTTGTATACTCAAAAGATAAAATGGCAAAAATTTATACATATGCTGACAGAATCGAGATTTTAACTGATGAAGTAAATTATTTTTACCATTTTTTTGATTTTGATACTGATTATACCGCTATTAAAAATGAATTAAAAAAAGATAAATTTTTGTCTAACGCGGTAGACTATGGATATGGTATTAGAATATTAAATAATGATTGTTTTGAAATGCTAGTTAGCTTCATTATTTCTGCTAATAACAACATATCACGTATTAAAAAATCAGTCGAATATCTATGCACGCATTTTGGCGAGAATAAAGGCGAATATTACGCTTTTCCTAGTCTAACAGATTTAAAAAAAGCATCAATCTTAGATTTTCAAAAAGCAGGTTTAGGATATAGAGCAAATCAACTCTATGACACTATTTCACAATTAAATACTAGCGATATTGAACAATTAAAAACATTAAATAAAGATGAGCAATTTAAATATCTTGTATCTCTAAAAGGTGTTGGAGAAAAAGTAGCTAATTGTATTTTATTATTTGGACTTGGAGTTAAAGATGTGTTTCCCGTGGACACTTGGATAAACAAAGTCTACAACGCCCTTACCAATTCAAACGAAACTAATAGAAAATTAATAACACAAAAACTTTCTCAACGTTATGGGAAATTGTCAGGCTATGCTCAACAATATTTTTATTATTATTTTCGCGAACAAAATATCAAATAGTTTTTTTTAATAATATATTTGATTAATTTAATAAAATTAAATAATCTAAAAGAAAGATTCTATTATATTTGTAAAAAGAATTAGTATAAATATAAATATTTTATGCGATAGTATAATATTTTTTTAAAAAATTTAAATTTAAATATTTATTATCATTCAATAGACAAATTGCAAACAAAAAAGCCTGACTAAAAGTCAGGTAAATTTTTGATTAAATATTAACAATCTATTTTTTATCCGCAACTGATTTATTTTCTTTTTTATTTACATCAGCATTTGTATTATTGGTTGCATTTAGTTTGTTTACATACTCTTTGATGATTAATCTATCTTGTTTATCCATTCTTACAATAAAGAAAATTAATAAAGCAATAGCCAATACACATAATGCTAATATGATATACCAACTAGAAAATACTCCATACATATTTCACCTCTCAGTTTCTATTTAATTTTAATTATTTTTGTTTTTTTGTTGTTGACTTTTTTGTGGTGTTTTTTGTTGTTTTACTTGTAGATTTTGCAGTATTTTTAGTATCAGCTGTTGTTTTTTTTACAGCTTTTGCAGGTTTAGTTATAGCTGAATTAGTCAATTCTTTTTTTGCGGATGATTTAGCAACCGCCTTAGTTGTATTTGAAGACTTTTTAGTCTTTGGAGTTGCTTTTTTTTCTTTAACTACAATCTCATCTACTGATTTAATTTCAGCTGAATCTGTTGGTTTAGCTTCAACAGTCTCTACTGATTTAACCGCAACGGCTTTTGCTGGTTTTTTAGCAGTTTTTGATGCTTTTTTAACAGTAGAAGTTGATTTAGCTGTTTTGCTAGACTTCTTAACTTCTGCAACTTTTGGCTCACTAACTATGTCAGTTGTATTAGCATCAGTTTGCGCTGGTTTAACTTCTTCTATTTTTTTAGAACTTTCTAGTTTCTTTGTGCTAGTTTTCTTTGATTTTGAAGATTTAGTTGTACGAGTCTTAGCTGTTGTCACACTCTTTGCACTAGATTTAGTTGCTGGTTTAGACTCTTTGACTTCTGTACCAACTTTTGTCTCAACTGCAGGTTCTTTAATCTCAACAGTTGACTCTTTAGCATCTTCTTTAATAACAGGCGTTGGCTCGATATCACGTTCATCAAGTGCTAAAACTTTATCTTTAAAATCCTTCATAATCTTTTTATCACGATTGTTTAATACCACTAGCACAACAATAAGCGCTACAATAATAGCCAAAAGTATTAAAACAATCCACCACCAATTATTTGCAATAAAATCCATATTAAAATCCCCTTTTATTTATTATTAAAGATTTTAGCACGAATAATGTAAAAAAACAAATGATTTTTAGTATTTCTTTTAAAAAATTAGAAAAAATTATTTTACGAACTATTTATTACAATCATATAAGCTTATTTTGTGATTAAAAATCATATATAACTATTTTGCAAGCCATAGCAAATATTTAGTCTTGCTTATTAGTCTTGCTTAAATACTATAATTAATGTTATAATTAATGTTATAATTAAATGTTATAGATAAAAATAAATAATAAATAAAAAAGCGAAAATTAATTTCGCTCATTTATTAAATATGAGATTTATAAGTCAGCGCACCCATTCTGCATGTTGGCACATATCCTGCCTCTGCTTTGATAACATCTGGAATACGATTAACAATTGAAGCACATGTCATCTCTACCGTCGCTGGACGATTTACAATTACAGTGGTGTTAGGCTCGCCCTCTACTGTCCACTCGTTGCAATCATAATCATCTGGCGCGTATACCTTACCAATACACTCACTCTCGATTACAATACCTTCTTTTGTTGTTGTAGTAACAACCGCGCTCATACCCGTCGCTCTACCTTTCTTAACAGTCATGTTAAGAGTGGATGAAAAGATGTCTTCTTTCGCCTTTTGTGGCACGCATTTTTGAGTTTGACCAGTGATGTGAAGCCCAAGATATTCAGCAAGCCAGCCATTTACATTCCACATGTACGAAGGCAAGAATTCGCCTTTTTGAATCATTTTTTTGCGGACAGATTCGCTCACATTATCCGCTGCGGCGACTTCTTCATCAAATTGCTTCATTGTGAGCCCTGCGCCATGCGCTTTTGCTAACGCAATGCCATAATCTTCAACATTGTAACTAGATTTACCTTTAATCTTCTTAATTGATTGAGTTGTTGCACAAATATCCGCCACCATACTGCCCCAGCTAACATCTTGATAACCAGAACCTGTGATAGTACAATTATTTTCTTTTGCAACTCTATCAATCTCCTTAGTCATAACTGGCGAACTATTTGCTGGATAGAACGCTTCTTCGCAAGTCGTGATAGCATTAACACCACATTTAGCGCAAGTCAAAAGAACATCATAACAATCTTTAAACAAGCTCATTGTGGTTACAATAGCAATATCTGGTTTAAGTTTTTTAAGTTGCTCTTCTAATGCAGATACATTATAGATAGTGGCGCCCATTTTCTTGCCACCCAAAACCGCGCTGATATCTTTGCCAATTATGTCAGAATTAATATCAAAACCTGCCACAATCTTGCCACCTTTTTCATACACATAACGCATAGTGTACACGCTCATTTTGCCACAACCGATTTGTACAACTTTTGTTTGTTTCATTACTCCTCCTTATTACTATTAAAATGATACTATTCAAATTCGTGTTTGTCAAATTATTTAAACAAAAATTTAATATTTATCATTATTTTTATGGTGTCAAATAAAAAGCTTTTTATTCCTTGTCTTTTTTAATATTTTCATCTGAAGATTTGTTTTTTCTTTTACGAATTTTTTCTCCTCGTTTGATTTTTAAATCTTCTCTATTATATCCATCGTAACTATACCAATCTTTCATTATTTCTTCAACATTTAAAATGTTTTTGTTTCCTGCAATTTGCATATTGTGATTCAAATAATTTAACATTTTTATAATTTGTTTTTTGGTATAATAATTTATACAAAGTCTTGCTTTTTGTCATTTATTAAAGTAAATTCTAAGTATTTTTTAGGCATTGAAGAAGATACCCATCTTAAATCTATTTTTTTATTACGAGAATTTTTTTCACTAGCCACTATTGCTACATTTTTAATATCAAGATAATTTATGATACATTTATACTGGACTTTTTCAGATTTAGGCAACCCATCACCAAAAGTTGCTATATCATTTTTGCGTAAGTGAATTTTAACACAAAGTAAAAATCTTATTGAAGTATAAAGTAAAAATAAAATTGCCAGAGAAATTAAAAAATATTTCATAGGATTCCAAGACATTTCTGCATCTACTATTTGTAATTGATCCAATATAAACGCACCGGAAATAAGTATTGTTAATCCCCAAAAAAATAAATTTAATAATATAAACCCAATAGAAACTGGAATAAAAATTCGTTTTTTCATAAAAACTCCTTATTAATAATACAGTTTTGTGAATTTTTACTATTTTTAGTTCTTTTACCACTAGTTATTGTATTAAAATTTTAAAGATTTAGATATGAGTTCGGCGAGTTTGTCTGTGCCTTGTTTTTTTGTTGCCGATGTTGGCACGATTATATCTTTATTATGTCGCAAAGCAACAGAAATTTTGTTGATATTGCTATTTATTTCACTGCGCGACAATTTGTCCGTCTTTGTCAGCACAATTATATGTGGAATTTCAAGCGTTGCTAGATAGTCTAACATTTGTTTATCTAGCTCGGTTGGCATTAATCTGCTATCAAGCAAAACTAAAACAAGTTTAAGTCGCTCGTTATCAGTGAAATAATCATTCATTACATTATCCCAACTGCTAGATTGCTCTTTGCCCGCCTTGTGATAACCATATCCGGGCAAATCGACAAGATAAAACTCATCATTTACATTAAAATAATTTACTAAACGAGTGCGACCAGGTGTTGAACTAGTTTTTGCCATTTTGCTATTGTTTGAAAGCATATTGATTAGGCTACTTTTGCCCACATTGCTCCTACCCACAATCGCAACTTGGCTAAGGTCATCAAAAATAAATTCTGCCTTTTTGCTGGCACTTTTAATAAATTTTACATTTATAAACCGCATAGTTATCCTTTTTTATTTTAAATATTATTATAAAATAATGTTCAAAATAAGTCAAATAAGTCAGTTTAGGATTGCAAATATTGTCTTTTTATTTTCTTAAAATAGTTGACTTTATCGAACATATGTTCTATAATTGTAATATAAAAGTAATAAAAACTGATTGTTAGGCGTTTGACAGCAAAATAAAGGAGGGATAATGGACAAAACTGATAGAGTTATATTGCATATTGATATGAACAATTTTTTTGCATCTGTGGAGTGTCTTATTAATCCCGCTATTAAGAATTACGCTGTGGCGGTGGCTGGCGACCCAAATAAGCGCACTGGGATAATTCTTGCTAAAAACTACATTGCAAAAGTTTATGGAGTAAAAACTGGCGAGGCCATCTGGGAGGCAAAGCAAAAATGCCCTACTCTAATAACTGTAGCGCCACATTATGACAAATATCAAGAATATAGCGAAAAAGCACATCTAATCTACGAGCAATACACTGACCTAATTGAACCATTTGGAATTGATGAGTGCTGGCTGGATGTGACTGATAGTTTAAAATTTTTTAACTGCACAGGCGTTGAACTGGCGCAACGCATACAACAACAAATTTTTAATGAATTGGGCTTGTCAGTGTCAATTGGTGTTTCGTGGGGAAAGACATTGGCAAAACTTGGTAGCGATATGAAAAAACCTATGGGCCTCAGTGTGATTGATAAGAGTAATCATATTGATATATTAAAAAAATTGAAAGTGCAAGATATGATTATGGTGGGTAAACATATCAGTGAAAAATTGCATAAAATGAATATCTATTCATTATATGACTTGTATCTATTAAAACCTGAGTTTTTAACACACTATTTTGGCGTGGTTGGGCTACACATCCATAACGCTGTATCCGGAATTGATGATGACAAAATTTTGCCACCGCGCGAACAAGACATAAAATCAATTGGCAATGGTGCTACCGCTGTTCACGATATGACCGACTTAGATGAGATTAAAGAATTTTTGCACGATTTGGCAACAAAAGTGTCAAGACGCTTGCGTGCGCACGAATTTAGCGCAAAGACTATTCATCTGACTATCAAATACGCGGATTTTTCTTATGCATCCGCTCAAAACACAATCAATAATTATTTCAATTGCGAACAAGATGTATATAAATATGCTTATCAAATCTTCCATTCACTTGCTGGTGACAAGTTCTCTCCTATCCGAGCGCTTAGAATATCTACGAGCAATTTAATCAATAAAAATGATGATAACCAAATCAATCTGTTTACTAATGAAAAAAATGAAAATCTATGCAATACGATAGACAACTTAAAAGAAAAATATGGCGATAATATTATCTCACTAGCAAAAGATTATAGAGAGTTTTAATTGTTAAAATATGTTTTATATTAGATAAAATGGCATATAATAAAACAATGAACGAAAATTACTTTACAAAAATTTTTGTTGTAGTTTTACTGACTGCTGTAACTTTTGCATTGTGCCTTGCCGGTTACAATGTTTTTTTAGCGTTATCTCATCCAATAAAATATCAAAATGAAATTATTAAAATTAGTAAAAAGTACAACCTATCCGCTAGTCTTATTGCAAGTATGATAAATGTTGAAAGTTCTTATGATATAAATGCAAAATCTAGTAAAGGTGCGTGTGGGCTAATGCAAATTAAGTTGGATACTGCTAACTATGTAGCTGAAATATACAATCTAGATTATCTCAACGAAAATGACTTGTATATTGCGAATATCAATATTGAATATGGCGCGCTATATTTAAAATATTTGATTAATAAATTTGACATTCTTGACACTGCAATCATCGCATACAACGCGGGCGAAACAGTGGTCAGAAATTGGCTAAATAGTGGAGTGTATTCTACTGACAAAAAGTCATTAAACTATATTCCATACGCTGAAACTAGAAATTATTTAGAAAAAATAAAAGACAATATAAAATATTATAATAAACTGTATTAACCATTTTTGAGATAATATTTTATTATAATCTAGTTAAAACTATAATCAATCATTTTTAAATTAAAACGAATAAAAAACTTAAAATTTAGTAAAAAAACTAGAAAATAAATAATTTTTTGCTTATTTTTTATTTTTGTATTTCTCTTTTTTAGTAAAAAATAATTTATATTTAATCATATCTATTTTGAGTTTATTTGAATTTACATAACTTAATCGTACTGCTATCATTATTATTAATATAATTACAAATATTGCGCTACAAATCCCTGAAATTAAATATAAATATCTAACAATAAAAGCATATCCAAAATTTGACAATATCATATTAAATATCACTATAATTAGCGCTGTAAAAATTGATTTATCGCTTTTTGAAATGATTTTGTGCATATTGTAACTGCATATCATTAACGTTGAAAATAGCGCTAATATAAGTGTTGTAAAATATATATAATAAAACCATATCGACACATTTTTGCTTAGTTCGAACATAGGCATATCAGTAGAAAAATTATTGCTAGCGAATACTAAAATATTGAGTAAAATTATTAAACAAATGCTAAAAATTACAAATAATTTACCTTTTGATTTTAATTTTGTTTCAAACAACACGGGCAATGCCGCCACAAAATTATTAACACCAAATAATAGTCCAAAATATATCGCCATCGCACTATGCCCTGCTGTTATCTCTAAGTTGACATTTTCTGGAGTAATGTTGCCGATTGAATTTATTACTATTACAAAAATCATAATAGGAATAATTAGGTTAGCAACAAATTTTATTCGCGCAATCCCGCCCATTAATAACATAAATACTAGAATACTCAAAATAATGCTAGGCAATTTATATTCCACATCAAAAAATGTATTAAACAGATAATCTGCACCTGCCAACATACCCGCTGATGTGATTGAAAAATTAATTATCATAATAACATTGGATAATTTGCATAATCTACCAAACATCAGTTGATTAAACTCATCGTATGAATGTGTTTCTAATTTTTGCCTGACATAATCAATCACAAAAAATAGATAGATATACAATAAGCCAAATGACAACAATCCTAAGATTGATGCTACACCAAAATCAAAAAAGAAAACACAAATTTCTTTTCCTGATGCAAAACCAACACCAATAATAGCGCTAAGTATTAAAAAATAATCCACGACAGTGGACCATTTATTTTTGCCACCACTCATACTATTATATATGAGTGAATGGACTTTTTAATAACTATTTATTTAACATTATTATGCGTCCGCAATGTTCACAAGAAAGCATTTTTTTAGTCTTTAATTTTTCAATAAAATTAAGTGATAATTTAACCTTACATCCGCCACAAAAATTATCTTCTAAATTGACATAAACAGGAAAAATACCTTTTGATTTCATTTCTTTGTATTTATCATATTTATCTTTGTCCTGTACGTTTAGCTCTAATTCTTTAATTCTTTTCTCCAATTCCGCCACCTTAGGTTCTATCTCTTTGCGTTTTTGTTCAATTTTTTCTTTTATTGTGACTGAATATTTTTTTGCTTCTGTAAGTTTTGCAGACAACATAGAACTCTTACGAATGACTTCTTCCGCACGTCTAACAAGTTCTTCCATATGTCTATGTTCTTCACTTAAATCACTAACCAAACTATTTGCATCATTAATGAGTGAAGAGATATTTTCTGCACTAATATTCGCTGTGTTTCTGCTCTTTATAATATCGCCACTACCCCTATATTGTGACAATCTTGAAGATGATTTGTTATAATTTTTGATTATATCATTAGCTTGTGATTCTAGCTGTTCAAAACGAGTCTTGCCCTCTTGCATAATTTTTTTGTAGTTCTTAAAATCAATACTGGCTGGACATTTATCCACCTCACGCTCTAAACCTTTAATCTGTCTATCTAACTTTTGAATTTCTAAAATTGTTTTCATAATTTACCTCCATCTCTATTGCCCTCTCTATAATCATCTAAATCATCACGCAAACGTTTAATTTTTGATGGATGGCGAAGTTTTCTAAGTGCTTTTGCCTCAATCTGTCTAATACGCTCACGCGTAACTGAGAATTCACGTCCCACTTCTTCAAGCGTACGTGGATGTGCATCATCCAGTCCATAACGCAAGCGAATGACTTTTTGCTCTCTTGGTGTCAATGTTTCAATAACACTCATCAATTGCTCTTTTAACATATTTTGCATAGCAATATCTTGCGGAGAAAGTGCACTTTCGTCTGGAATAAGGTCACCAATTTTACTATCTTCTTCATTACCCATCTTACTTTCTAATGAAATTGGGTCTTGGCTGATACGTTGCACTTCAACTACCTTCTCAACCGTTGTGCCTAATTTTTGCGCAATTTCTTCTAGTGTAGGGTCACGACCTAATTCTTGCAACAATTGACGTACCACTTTGCCTTGTTTTAATATAGTCTCTACCATATGCACAGGTACACGCATTAGTCGTGCTTGATCAGAAATTGCACGTGTTATGCTCTGTCTAATCCACCACGTACCATATGTTGAAAACTTAAACCCTTTGCGATAATCAAACTTCTCAACCGCACGCATAAGACCAACGTTACCTTCTTGAATCAAATCTAAGAATGGCATATTGTGAGTTTGATAACGTTTAGCAATGCTGACAACTAATCGTAAATTTGCATTAATGAGCCTATCTCTTGCATAAGCGCTATTCTCTTCAATCAATTGTCGCGACAATTCACATTCTTCTTCAAGCGTTAATAATGGAATTTTGCCTATCTCTTTTAGGTAAACTTTGACAGGGTCATTCTCATTGACTTGCCTTGTTATATCATCTAATTCTTTATCATCTAACGAAATATCGCTTAAACTATCTGTAATGGTTATCCCATTGTCAGTCAAATACTGCTTGACTGACTCAATTTCGTCTAAATCAATATCTTTACATTTCTCAATCAATTTACTGCCAAGACTATCAACTGAGATTAATTTTTGATGTTTG
>CASFFJ010000043.1 GCA_949293915.1 uncultured Christensenella sp. | reverse complement strand
ATTTTTAAATTTTATTTTTAAATTTTATAAATAATTTTTTTAATTAAAAAAACGAGTTTATACTCGTTCTTTTAATCGTTATCATTATTGTCTTGCTTGGTCATAAAGACAAGTTTGTTGTCTTTGCAGTCAACTAAGACTTTGTCACCAGATTTTATGTCGCCTTTTAGCATTTTATCTGCCAACTCATCTTCGATTTGTGAAGTTATAAGTCGCTTCAATGGGCGTGCACCAAAATCTTCGTTCGTTCCATTCTTAACAAGATAATTGAATGTAGCTGTTGTGAATTTCAATTCAACACCACTTTGTTTTAAATTTTTATTTAAATCGGTTAGCATCTTCTTTGCAATCTCTTTCATCACATTAGTAGACAATTTATTGAATACGATAATGTTGTCAATACGATTGATTAATTCTGGTTTAAAATGTTTCTTAAGTTCATCTAATATTGCAGTTGGTTTATCTTCTTTCTTGTTGTTGTCATTAAATCCTAAATCAACGCTAGTCTTGCTAAATTTGTCACTACCAATATTTGATGTCAAAATGATAATTGTGTTTTTGAAACTTACCACTCTACCGTGACTATCTGTTAGTCTGCCATCATCAAGAATTTGGAGCAACATATTGAATACTTCTGGATGTGCCTTTTCAATTTCATCAAACAATACTACGCTATATGGTTTTCTTCTTACCTGCTCGGTCAATTGTCCACCATCATCAAATCCTACATATCCTGGCGGACTACCAATAAGTTTGCTGACACTATGCGCTTCCATAAATTCACTCATATCAAGTCGTATAATTTTGTTTTCGTTGTCAAACAATGCTTCTGCAAGCGCTTTGCTAAGTTCGGTTTTACCAACACCAGTTGGTCCTAAGAATAAGAAACTACCAATAGGACGCTTAGGGTCACGAATACCAATACGACTGCGTCTAATTGCTTTTGACACTTTCTCAACCGCTTCATCTTGACCTTTGACTCTGCGTTGTAAAGTTTTCTCTAGATTTAATAATTTCTCTGCCTCGCCTTCGGTTAGTTTTGTAAGCGGAATATTTGTCCATTTGCTTACAACTTCGGCAATATCCTGCTCGCTAACTGTCGCACTAGTATTTGTGTTGGCTGGCAATGATTTTTGTCTAGCAATTTCATCACGCAATTTTGTCACTTCATCACGCAGTTTACTTGCACGCTCAAAGTCTTCATCTTGAACCGCTTGCTCTTTGTCCGTCTCTAATTTTGACAATTTTTCTTTCAACATTTTCACTTCTGTTGATTCATAATTTGATTTTACTTTTGCCCTACTTGATGCTTCATCAATAAGGTCAATCGCTTTGTCTGGCAAACTTCTATCTTGGATATATCTATCCGATAATGTAGCAGCCGATTTGATAGCTTCATCTGTTATTTTGACTTGATGGAATTTTTCGTAACTTTCACGTAGTCCATTCAAAATCTCAATAGTTTGCTCAACTGTTGGTGGGTCAATTGTGATTGGTTGGAAACGGCGCTCTAGCGCTTTGTCTTTCTCAATATATCGCCTATACTCATCAGTGGTTGTTGCGCCTATCGTTTGCATTTCGCCACGCGCAAGATATGGTTTTAACATATCGGCTGGATTTGCTTCACCTTTTTCTGAACCAACTTGTGCCAAAGTGTGAATTTCGTCAATAAATACGATAATATTCTTGTTTGCAATGATTGTTTCGATGGCATTTTTTAATTTTTCTTCCATTGAACCACGATATTTTGTGCCCGCCATAAGTCCGCCGATATCAAGGCTATAAATGGTTTTGTTTTTTAAGAATGCAGGAACATTGCCTTCCACTATGCGCTTAGCAAGTCCTTCAACAACCGCAGTCTTACCTACACCTGCCTCACCAATTAAAACTGGATTGTTTTTTGTCTTTCTGCATAAAATTTCAATCATTCGCTCTATTTCGTTGTCTCTACCAATGATTGGGTCTATTTTGCCATTTTTTGCACGTAAAGTTAGGTCACTACCCATATCTAGAAGTTCTTGCGGTAGTTCGCTTGTGTATGTGGTTTCGTTTGAATTTTCGCCATTCTTCATATTACCTACTTGGACAAAACCATTTGTATTAAAACCTGATTTATTAGATTGCACATTAAAATTATTGGCACTAATTATACTGATTGCTTTATT
>CASFFJ010000042.1 GCA_949293915.1 uncultured Christensenella sp. | reverse complement strand
TGCTGAATTATCTGATGAAGTTGACACAATTCTTGACACATCAATTGCGTTTAACCTAACTGCATCATCATTTGTTGCTGGCACGGGTGACTATTGTACTATGTTTGAACCAACTGCAAGTCAATGTGAAATAGATAATACTGGATATATAGTCTCTGCACTTGGTGATGAAGTGAGCGACATTCCTTACACTACTTTTGTTGCAACTAGCGGTTATTTGAAGAAAAATAAAGATAAAATTGACAAGTTTATGCGCGGACTTAAAAAAGGATATGATTATCTAATTCAAGCAACTGATAAACAAATCATTGATGCTTTAAAACCATCATTTAATACTACTTCTGATGAATTAATTATTGCTTCTGTTAGAAATTATATTAGAATTGGCGCTTACGCATCTGATTTTGTATTGAAAGAATCAAGTTGGAATAATTTGTTAGATATCATAGATAATGCGGGCGAACTGAAAAGTCGCGTGGCGTGGAACGACGCAGTTAATACGAGTTTTGCTAAAAAAGTAAACAAATGAAAAAAATTGTTGAAATAAATGATTTAAACTTGTCTTATCAAAGCAAAACAGATGAAACATTGGCTTTAACCAACTTAAATTTTGATGTTTATGATAAAGAATTCATATCAATCGTTGGCCCATCAGGTTGCGGAAAAACAACTATTTTATCCTTGATTGCTGGGTTAATTAAACAGTCTAACGGCAGTATTTTAGTTAACGGAAACACTCCTTCATTAAAGGATAGCAACTGCGGATATATGTTTCAAAAAGACAACTTGTTGCCTTGGCGAACAATTGAAAAAAATATATATTTTGGACTTGAAATTAAGCATAAACTTACAAAAGACAGAAAAGAATATGCTATTAGTTTAGCAAAAAAATATGGACTAAGCGAATTTTTAAAAAAACATCCTAACGAACTCAGCGGAGGAATGAAACAGCGTGTCGCACTCATCCGCACACTTAGTTTGAAACCAGAATTATTACTTTTAGATGAACCATTCAGTGCACTTGATTATCAAACTAGACTAGAACTATGTGATGATATATTCAATATTATTAGAAGTGAAAAGAAGACAGCAATTCTTGTAACTCACGATATTCAAGAGGCAATTAGTATGTCAGATAGGATTATTGTTTTATCCGCTCGTCCGGGAACAATTAAGGCTATACACACGCTCAATTTTAATAAAAAACTAACCCCTTTTGAGCGTAGGATGACAGATGAAGCAAAAGAATTATTTGACACAATATGGCAGGAAATACAAAATGAAAAACTTACGATTTAGTAAAGAACATCATAACTATTTAAAAAAATACAACACAAAAAAAATTTTAACAATCATCACTCAGATTGCATTACTAGTCATCTTCTTAACCGCTTGGGAATTATTGACACGATTTGAGATAATAAGTTTTTTCTTCTTTTCTAGCCCTTCAAAAATTTGCAAGACAATAAGCGAACTATACACTTCGGGCGAACTATGGTATCACTCTCGAATCACACTGAGCGAAACCTTAATAGGATTTTTTATAGCGTCTAGTGTTGGTTTTGTTGTTGCAATGATTTTGTGGTACAGGGATTTCTTGCGTAATGTATTAGAACCATATTTAGTTGTTCTAAATTCGTTGCCAAAGATTGCGTTAGGTCCTATCATTATTATTTGGTTTGGCGCTGGCAACAAAGCAATTATATTTATGTGCATATTGATTGTAATTATTGTTACAATTATGAACATTTTAAATTCTTTCACTAGTTGTGATGAGCAATTAATAAATTTAGCAAAAACGCTAGGCGCAAATAAGTTCCAAATATTTTTCAAATTGGTACTACCTAACTCACTAAAAGATATAGTTTCTACTTTAAAGATAAATGTAGGATTGAGTTGGATAGGTGCTATTATGGGAGAATATCTAGTCAGCAAAGCGGGTTTGGGTTATTTATTAATTTATGGTGGTCAAGTATTTAACCTTAATCTTGTTATGACATCGACTGTTATATTATGTGTACTTGCGTGTCTAATGTACTTTGCTGTTGCATTATTTGAAAAATTTATTGCAAAATTTTTTAGATACTAATATTAAAAAGGGAGTTGATTATTCAACTCTCTTTTTATTTTTTTCTTAATTTTCTTAAAAATGCTGGGATGTGGTCATCTTTTATATTGGGTTGTTGTGGTTTAACTGATATATCTTCAACAACATCTTTATTTGCATCTTCTGTTAAATTTTCTTCCACAGTTTTATTGTCATCAATTTCTGGTTCAGTATTGGTCTCATCTACTGGTGTATTAAATGCTTTAAAGTCAGCGCTGTTGTCTTTAAATTCTGGAATGGTCGAATTTGGTTTTTCATCCTTTTCATCAAAGCCAGTTGCAATAACTGTAATCTCTGTTTCTCCATTGATATCGTTATCAATTGTTGCGCCAAATATGATATTGCAACCCGGGTCAGCAACATCACGTACTAAATCTACTGCTTCGTACACTTCACTCAATGTCAAATCTCTACCGCCAGAAATATTGATAAGTATGCCTGTTGCACCTTCTATGCTTGTCTCTAACAATTGACTTGTAACCGCTTGGCGTACTGCTTCAAGTGTTTTATTAGCGCCACGACCTTTGCCTATACCCATATGTGCTCTACCTTTGTCTTTAGTGATAGTGCGCACATCCGCAAAGTCCAAGTTAATCATACTAGGTTTTACGATAAGGTCACTGACACCTTGTATGGCTTGACGTAACACATCATCAGCATAACGCATAGAATCTTCGAATGATATATCTTTTTTCAACACTTGCAATAATTTATCATTAGGAATGATAATTAAAGTGTCGCAATATTTTCTCATCTCTTCTAGTGAATTATCTGCATTAACCTTTCTAGTCTTACCTTCAAAAGCAAATGGTTTAGTAACAACACCTATGGTCAGTATACCCATCTCACGCGCAAGACGTGCAATGACTGGTGCTGCGCCTGAGCCAGAACCGCCTCCAAGACAAGTAGCCAAGAACAATAAATCTGTGCCTTGTAGCATTTTGATTAAATCTTCTTTGCTCTCTTCTGCTGCAGCACGTCCAATCTCTGGATTAGACCCCGCGCCAAGTCCTTTTGTCAACTCTTTACCAATTTGAATTACTTCATCCGCTTTTGACACCATAAGGACTTGCTTATCTGTGTTCACAGCAACAAAATATGCACTGGTAATGCCTGCATCCACCATACGATTAACAGCATTGTTGCCACCGCCACCAACACCTACTACTTTAATATTGCAAATAACATGATTCATATCCATACTAATTACTCCCTTAATAAAATCAAATTTACACCACACTCTCAGCAAGACTAGCCAAACCTAATTTTGAGGTTTGAAATCTGTCTTTTGAGTTATCTAAACGTCGTTTAAACTCAAAAATATTGTGACCTGTTATATCTTTTAAGATGTTCTTAACACCCCTAAAATGCGACAACCCATCTCCTGTGAGATATATGTCTACATCTCGGAATATATCATCAATATTTAATATATCCGCAATAACACCCGCAATCATCTCTATTCTGCTCTTAACAATCTGATTGGTTATATTGATAGATGCACGGACTAGATTACCTTTACTACACACCTCATAATATTCATTATTAGTTGGTTCAATGGTTAAGATAACTTTTCGTTTAATCAATTCGCTATCTTTGAATGTCATACCTAAAACTTGCATAATGTCGGATGAAATGTGTCCACCACCCATTGAAAACGAACTTAATAATGCTAACCCCTCGCCTTTGACTACGGATATACTGGTGCTAATATGTCCAACATCAACAATAGCAAATGGCTTGCTGGTATCTGTCTCAATAATTGATGCTTGACCTAACGCTGTAGATATAAAATCTATGTGCTCCACCCCTAATTGTCTCAACGTGTCAGTCAACAGATTGATAAATGACAATTTGCACAATATGTAACTTGCATCCATAACCAACGAACTGGTGCGCATACCTTCTGGCTTTAATGTCTTGAAATTGTCATCCAACACATATTGTAAAGCACTATAATTAATTACCGCATATTCTTCACTGTCGCCAAAACTAGAATTAGTCTTATACAAGTCTAAAATGTCTGCATCAGTAATTTTATGCGGAGAATCATATTTCCTTGAAATTCGTTTACACACACAGATACAAAATTCACTAGGAACACCAATAACAACTGAATTGATTGATTTACGCATTTTGTCGCGCATATTTTGAAGCAACTGCGACAATGTATCAATTAAATCTTCTTCAGATAAAAATTCGCCATCCATATAGCCATCATAATACATCTCTTCTTCCGCTATTATACAAACAGATTTACCAAACTTGTTCTCTGCCAACAATGTAATCTTAGAAGAACCGATATCTAATATGTATTTAATTTTTTTCAAAATCCCCCTCGCAATTCTATTAATTAAATTTTACTAAATTTAAGCTTATTAGTCAAATAAATTAATATAATATTA
>CASFFJ010000041.1 GCA_949293915.1 uncultured Christensenella sp. | reverse complement strand
TGTGTCAATTAATTCAATGCCACGTGATAACAATTCAGCTCTAATCTCATCTGCGACTTTGTAATTTTTGTTTGCTTTAGCTTCAGCACGTTTTGCTATCATTTCATCAATGTAACGGACTAATTCTGTATCGATTTTAGGTTCGTTGTCAACAACTTTTTGTTTAGCAATTTCCGCCACCAAATCCAAATCTAAAACTTTATCAAATGATGAAATGAGTGCAATTTTTGTATCCGCATTTGCTTCGCTTTTTAACACATCAAATATTGTTGTGAGTGCAAGTGAAGTATTGATATCGTTTGATAATGCCTCTTTAAATTGTGTATCGAATTTATCAAAAATTTCTTTATTGACAGCATCTCCCGCTGGTTGCAAATTATTCAATCTGCTAATCAATTTATCATACGCAGATTTTGCTGAATCAAGACCTTCATACGAGAATACAAGTTGACGTCTATAATGTGATTGCAAACAGAAGAACTTATACACCATTGGCGAGTAGCCTTTTTCTTGCAATCGGTCGAGTGTTAAAAATTCGCCAGTACTCTTACTCATCTTGCCAGACTTCGTGTTGAGATGTTCAACGTGGAACCAATATTTACACCATTTGTGTCCAATATAACTTTCTGTCTGTGCAATTTCGTTGGCGTGATGTGGAAATTTATTATCCACTCCGCCACAATGAATGTCAAGATATTCGCCTAAATATTTATATGATATGCCCGAACATTCAATATGCCAACCTGGATACCCTACTCCCCACGGACTATCCCATTTTAGCGCTTGATTATCAAACTTTGATTTTGTAAACCAAAGCACAAAGTCTCCCTTATTACGCTTGTTCACATCTTCATCTACATCATCACGTGCGCCAACCACCATATCATCACCTGTTTGGTTAGCAAAACGGTTGTATTGGCTTAATTTTGAGATATCAAAATATATATTTCCATAACTAAAATACGCGTAATCTTTATCCATCAAACCTTGCACCATTTCAATATATGTGTCTATACAACTAGTAGCGGGCACAACAATTTCTGGCCATATCAAATTAAGTGATAAAAAATCTTTCTTAAATGCATCTGTGTAAAATTTTGCAATATCCATAACGCTCTTATGTTCACGATTAGCACTAATCAACATTTTATCTTCGCCTGTATCTCCATCACTGGTCAAATGCCCTACATCTGTAATATTCATTGCACGCTTGACATTATAACCTAAATATTTAAGTGACTTCTCTAAAATGTCTTCCATAATATAACTGCGCAAATTACCAATGTGCGCAAAATGATATACTGTTGGCCCGCATGTATACATTGTAACCATATCTTTATTGTAAGGCACAAACTCTTCTATTTGTCTAGTCTCTGAATTATAAATCTTCATTCTATCTCCTATCAATATATATGATAAATCTTTAAATTGTTCTTGTCAAGAATTTACGGTCGAACAATTATAATTGATTCTTTTTCATTTAAAAAAAGCATAGTTATTATTCTTTATACTTTAAATAGCAATTTCTTGGCTTATTTGCTTTTAGTTGTAAAAACAATTAAAGATAATTAAATAATAGTAGATGTTTATTTAATTAAAAACATTGACTAATTTTGTCAAATTTTAAATTGGTTATTGACATTGTCAACTTTTAGTGCTAATATATATTCACTTATTAAAAGGTGGTAAAAAATGAACAATCAAAATAAACAAGATTTAATTCTTGAATTAGTCAAAAAGTACAATTTAGAAAAATCCGCAGGAAAAATAAACCCAGATGAAAGTATTATGAATTACATAGCACGCAAATTATACAAAGAAGATTCTCAAACCACAAGAGAGGATAAATTACTTATTGGCTTAAAAAAATACAATGAGGATAAAAAATTAGGTAAAATTTCTCCTAATACATCAATTATGTACTATATTGTTAAATCACAAGAAGAAGATGATGATTTGTTAGAACCAAATCTCAAATAAATTGTTAAATCATTTACAATATTCTCAAAATATAAATTTAATTATGTGCTCAACATAATTATTTTTTTCACGTTCCACAACGCTATCAATTTTAACTATCAGCGCCAATTTGAGCAAAAACAGAATAGATTCTGCTAAAAAAATATCTCATTTGAATTATTTGAAATAACATCAAACCTGACAACAAATATAAATTATAAAATTATTCGTTTATTTAAAATTCTTCGTTGTGCTCACTCGTATTCAATAACACACAATTTGAGATAGTTAATATTAAAAAATAGTAAGCGATTGCCTACTATTTTTTGTTTTTTATTACATATTAGATAACTTTAATTATAAATTATTCTGCTGTTTCTTGAGCAACAACAGGGACACCATCTTTAATCAAAGTTGCATTAGAATTTATAATTTCATCAGTGATTGTTCCAGCAGTGATTGTTAATGTTGCTGTATATTCAACCCCGTTTGTTTCATCTATTTTACCATCTTGGCGAACATAGATTGCTATATCCCCTTCTGTTTGTGCCACAACTGTTGTATTCTCCAATACTAGACTTGCTGGATAATCATAACTCTCTGACCTATCACCAACTACAACACCGGCTTTAACTACTTCGTTACCATCACTCCAAGTTTGTGTTAAATATTGATCTTCATCAACAACATATTTACCAGTAAAGTTGATTTCACTGTTTTTAATTATAGCATTTCCACCTCTGATAACTACCGCTTGCCTATCTCCTGTAATTACACAATTTTCAATTGTGATATTACCCGGAATATTTATTAAGATTGGACAATTGTCATAATCTGTTGTATTTTCAACATCTGTTTCATCAAAATCCCATCCTCTTGCAACAAAACTGGAATTTTTTAGTGAGATGATTACTTCGCCATCTATTGGTGTGCTAGCATTTGTGGTCACGCAAAAGCAACCACCAGCGACATTCGAATCGTAAACTTTAATAGTTGCACCATCACCTTGAGCATCTAAAGCCGACCCATCTGTTGCATAATCAACATCATTTAAACGAATCTCTGCATTAGCAAGCGCTTTAAATGCTGCTTTGTTACCTTTAGAAAAACCATTATAACTCAAATTACCATCAGTAAAACTTAATTCAGCATTTGAAACTTCAATAGTTTTACCACCTAAAAGATCCAATGTGTGACCATTCAAGTCCACAGAAATATCTTTGGCAGTCAATGAATAAAAAGATTCATCAATCTCAATTTTATTTTGCACATCTGTACTTAACACCATCTTTGTATCAGTTTGTGCATTATTTAAAGCATCAATAATATTACTATAGCCAGTCATTTCTGCACCATTCAATACAACAATTCCTTTATCCGTTACGTATAAAGTGCCTTTATTTACAACAACATCTAAGTTTCTTAACGATTCAGTTGTTGTTATATTTAAATTGTAAGTTTGCCCTGCTAAATCAGTTGTTGGATCATAGCTAGGAGCAACAATATCAAAATCAATAGCTTCCACTATGTTTTTTATGTTATCAGCACATTCTAAACTATAATCGGTATCTATATTAACTTCTGTTTCGCCTACATATACGTATTCATCCGCCACATTAATTGTAACGTTTGCTTTATTGATTGTAAAAGCAACTGGTTTAGAAATATAGTCTTTATAACCTTGTTTTGTTACTTTGTATCTCACTTGATACGAACCGGCATCCACCAAATTTAATTCACTAGCGTTTTTTAAGTTTTACCATCCAACGAATACGTAATCGTTGTACCAGCTGGAGCATCTAGTTCAAACATTTGCGCTTGGCCATTGTAAGTGGTCGTTAAGTTTGTAATGCTAAAATCTTTTGCTTGAAAATTTGATTCTCCACATCCTATTAACAAGCTACCGCCAACTACAGCAGACATCAAACCTAAAGGATATAAAATTTTTTTCATTAATCCTTTAATCCTCCTTAATTTTTTTACTAATATTTTAAAATTTTGTGCAAACGATTTAACAAAATCACAAATTTTAAAATATTTACACTCTTTTTATATGACAATGTTAAAATTTTTATGCAATCGCTGAAAAAACGTTTGTTCTTTTTTCATATGATTTTTTATTTTAATCATTTGCTTATAATAGTCTACTCCGAATTTAAAAAAAATATACACATACAAATAATTATGTGTATAATTAAAAAATTATATGATTTTTAACAGTTTATCTATCCAATATTTGCGAATTGGCTATTATATAACTCCGCATAATAACCGCCTTTTTTTAATAACTCAGTATGTTTTCCACTTTCTACTATGTTGCCATCGTTTATAACCAAAATCACATCTGCATTTTTTATCGTTGACAATCTATGCGCTATAACAAACGATGTTCTTCCTTCAGTTAGTTTATCCATTGCTTTTTGTATTTTTAGTTCTGTTCGCGTGTCCACGCTGGATGTTGCTTCATCCAAAATAAGCAGTGATGAATTTTTTATCATCGCTCTTGCTATTGTGATTTGCTGTTTTTGCCCTTCAGAAAGTGACACCCCACTATCAATTTGCGTATCGTATCCATCTTTTAATGTTTGCACAAAGTGGGTTAATCCAACAACCTTGCAAACTTTGTCTAATTGCTTGTCAGTCACTCCTTGTTTGTTATAAACTAAATTTTCTCTAATCGTACCATCAAATAGCCAACTATCTTGAAGAATCATATCAAATAAATCGCGTAAATTTTCTCTTTTTATGTCAGATATTGACACACCATCAATTAAAATTTCGCCCGCATCCAGCTCGTAAAAACGCATAAGTAGATTTACAATTGTTGTTTTACCCGCTCCTGTTGGTCCAACGATAGCAATTTTTTGCCCGCTATTGAACTTAGCTGAAAAATCTTTTATTATAACATTATCTTTATCATAACCGAATCTGACATTTTTAAATTCAACATTCCCTTTAACTTTGGTTAATTTTTTTGTTTTTCCGCTTTCATCCGACATCTCAGTTTCATCAAGCATTTCAAAAATTCGCTTAGAAGCTGCCGATGCCTGTTGAAGTGACCCTAATGATTGTGCCATAGTTGATAATGGTTGTGAAAATAAATTTGCATATATTATAAACGAAGAAATCGTACCAAATGTGATTATTGTACTACCATTCAATATTAAAGCCACACCCACAATAAACACCATAACATACGAAAGATTACCAACAAAACTCATAAGCGAAGGCATAAGCCCTGACAAAGATTGCGATTTCCAATTATTTTCGTATAATTTTTTGTTGATTTTATCAAACTGTTCTTTTGTATTATCTTCGGCGTTATAAGCTTTTATAACACTATGATTTGTAAATGTCTCTTCTATATATCCATTCATTTCGCCTAGATTATGTTGTCTACGATTAAAGTATTTTTGGGATTTGCTTAGTATAACAAATGTTAAAGCAAAGCCAATAAGTGAGGTCGCAATTGTGGTCAATGCTAATATCCAGTTGGTTACGAACATCATAACAATCACACCCAAAAAAGTTATAATTGCGTTAATCAAATTCGAAACAGTAGAACTGAGTGTTTGCGAAACGGTGTCCACATCATTGGTTACTCTTGAGAGCACATTACCACGAGTGGTTGTGTCAAAATATTTAAGCGGAAGTTTGTTGATTTTTTGATTAATATCTGTTCTTAATTTTTTTGCGGTTTTGTGAGTTATTGTTGCGCTAACATAATTTTGTAAATAGTTTGCAATTACTCCTGCTCCATACAAGCATATCAGTATTATTACTATTTTTAAAAATTTAGTCATATTTATGCCAAGCGGACTACCTAACGCTGAGACAATTAAATCCATTAGTTCTTTTATCCTATCTGGCCCTATTATTGTAGTCACTGCACCTACAACAGCTAGCAATAGCGAAGTTATAATTGCCGGCAAATAAGATTTGCAATAAGCAAACAATTTTTTTAATGCTTTTAAGTCTATTTTTTCTTTACCATTTCCCTGATTGTTTCCTTGGGGATGCGCTGGTCTACCACCTATCATATTATAATTCCTCCTTAGAAAGTTGTGACATTGCAATTTCTTTGTAAAGTGGACAATTTTTTAACAATTCTTCGTGTTTGCCCTGTCCTACAATTTTACCCGCATCTAAAACTAAAATGTTATCCGCATCTTTAATTGTGCCTATGCGCTGAGCAACAATAATTATTGTTTTGTCATTTAAGTTTTCTTTTATACTTTTTCGTACAAGCATATCGGTTTTATAATCTAGTGCAGAAAAGCAGTCATCAAAAATCATTATTTCAGAATCTTTATATATCGCTCTAGCAATTGACAATCTTTGTTTCTGTCCGCCCGACAAATTCGTTCCACCTTGTGCGACTTGTGAATATAAACCTTCTTTCTTTTCTTTAACAAAGTTTGCTTGTGCTATTTCTAGCGCCTTCTCAGCTTTTTCCTTGTCAACAATTTCACTGCCATATGTGACATTATCAATTATCGTACCTTTAAACATTATGGCTTTTTGTGATGCCCAAGAGATTTTGTTATGAAGTTGTAACTGATTGTAATCTTTAACATTGACACCATCAACCAGCACCTCTCCTTGACTAGCATCGTAAAAACGCGGAATCAAATTCACAAGCGTACTTTTTGCACTGCCAGTTGAACCTATAATAGCTAGCACTTCTCCTTTTTTTACTTTAAAATTTATATTAGTTAAAGTTTTTTCTTTGTTAGTTTTGTCATCGTACGAAAAATACACATTTTTAAACTCCACTTCGCCATTATTTTCTTGACTTAACACACCATTACCATCCATTATTTTTGGCTGAGTTTCTAGCACTTCATTTATTCTCTTGCTTGACACAGTCACTCTTGGAAGCATTATGAACAACATAACAAGCATCATAAATGCCATAATAACTCGCATTGCATATTGGCTAAACGCATAAATATCGCCTATCACTTGCGCTTGTTGATAGGCAACTGCCATTGTTAACCCTTGTTCTAATAATTCATTAATTTTTAAAGCGCCTATCCAATAAATCATAAGCGACAAAACATTCATAACCAGTGTCATTACTGGCATCAAAATCCCCATCATTTTTGATGTAAATAAATTAGTTTTTGTAACCTCTTGATTTACTTTTTCAAACTTATTTTCTTGATAATCTTCCGCATTAAATGCTCTGACAACTCTTACACCTTCAACGCTTTCTCTAGTAACTTTATTAAGGTCATCCGTTAATTTTTGTATTTTTTTAAATTTTGGCAAACATACTGCAACTAAAAGACATATTACCAATAAAATAATTGCAACGCATACGATTAATGATGTTGTCCACCTAATATCTGATGATGAAATTTCGTATATAGACCAAATTGCCAGAATAGGTGCTTTAAATAGTAGTTGAATCCCCATTGCTGTAAAGTTTTGAACCTGCATCACATCATTAGTTGTTCTGGTGACTAAACTGGCAGTTGAAAATTTGTTGATTTCGTAATTTGAAAAACTGTTTATTTTTGTAAACAACTTAGTTCGTATATTCATAGAAAGCGAACTCGCTATTTTTGCAATTAATATTGTGCAAATGACAGACAACATTAAACTACCCAATGCACACGCCAACATTAAACCACCATTTTCAAAAACTTGTTCCATTGTCGCTGTTTTGTTACCTACTATTATGGCTAATTCTCGTGTGTATCCTGGCATCTTCATTTCTAACCAAACTTGCATTATAATCAATACTACACTTATTGATAGATACACCCAATCTTTTGTCGTGAAATTTTTTAAAAGTTTAAACATCATCATTCTCCTTTAAAACATCTTTTATTAATATTGCAATATTTATAAACTCATCAATTTTATCCATCCCCACTATGTCTATAACCTTAGAAATTTTTTTATGCAAATCGGTTTGCAATTCATTAACTCTAACCTTGCCTTTTTTTGTTAAAGAAATAACATCAATTCTAGCATCA
>CASFFJ010000040.1 GCA_949293915.1 uncultured Christensenella sp. | reverse complement strand
TTCTTTGTTCGTGACAGTATCTTCGGATGCTATATACACTTGAATTGGACAGTTATCTTTAATGATTTTACCTTCATCTTGCCCATATTTTTGATACAACTGACTATATGACTGCACGCACAATTCAAAGAATATACCACGCGAACGACCGACCGCCATAATTGAACCAAACTCAGGGAATTTAGGCATATTACCAAATTCATCTAGCAAGAAGTATACATTTCGCTTTAATGTTCCGCCCATCTTATTTGCTTTTTCAACCAAACGCTTATATAACTGTGTGATAAACAATACCATCAGCGGATGTCTGACAGCTATTTCATCCGGGAATTTAATAAAAATTGCGGTTGGTCTTTCATCTAGATTGACAAAATCTAATTCTGTTCTGCTGGTCATAAAGCACAACGCCGCATCGTTAAACATAGACAGCGCACTGGTCACAAACCCCATATAGTTTTTGGTGGTCGTTTCTGCATTGTTGAGGGCAGTGTTTGCCAATTCTTCCACTTTACTAAACTTGTCACGATAACTAAATAAATATGTCTTTAATGTCTTATAGATATCACGACCGCTATCGACTGTGTTACTAATCTTAGTTACATTGTAGAAATTGTATTTTTCCTTAGTCATATTTAATTCTGGCACGCACGTATCTTCCAGCATTGCTAACATAACTGCGTGAATAAGTCGTTGTGCTGTACGCTCCCAAGTTGGATCCTTACTACTAGTAATTGGCGATATTGTGGTTGCAATATCATTAAGTGCATTGAATGATTGGTCTTTTAAGTCGCCATGCATAATGCGCATATCTTGCTCTAATTTTGGTTTATTATAATACGCAACGCCTTTAAACTCGTACCACGAACAAGTGTTGAAATCAAAATTTGTCTCTAACACCAAATTATACTTTTTAGGATTATCACCCGGCGGATGCACTTTGACCTGTTTGTCCAAATTAAACGCTTCGTGATATAGGTCGTATGGATAAGCAAGTGGATTCCACTGCACAGATGCATATGGGTCACGCAAGTCTAGTGTGTAAACTTCATATCCTTCTTGTTTTAATTTATTTGAATTGTAATCAAACAGCTCGCCCTTAGGGTCAGTGATGACAAATGATGGTTTAGAAGCTGTCATTGACATAACTTGCAATGTTGGCTCAACAAATCGTGTCGTTTTACCTGACATTGTGGTACCGACCACTAATGTATGAATAGGTTTAACAAAATTTATTTCCATATTTTTGCTTGTTGCTTCAGCTCGCACCAATATACCATCTTTCTTGCAAGTGCGAATGGTTGACAAAGTGTTGTAATTAAAACCTTTATCGTTTTCTAACACATCTTTTGTCACGAAATCACGACTATAAAATTGCTTAGTATCTTTACCACTATCATCTTTTGCTTTATCAATAGCTTTGTTAGATTTAGGCTTATTCTTGCCATCCAGCGTTTTGAGTAAATCATAGATTAACAAAAAGCCTAAGCCAAAAAATACGATAATAAATGGCGTACCCTTTAGCACAACATTGATACTAAAACTAAAAGTTTTTTCAGTAAAATAAGTTATCGCTACTGTACCAATAGCAAATAACGCAACACCCACTAATAAATATTTTAAAATATATTTAAAAAAAGTTTTCATATCTTCCCTTATAATAATTTAATTTAAAAATATTTTAATAATTGTGATTATTTTTGTCAAGAAATTATTGAATAAAGTTATTATTAATAATGTAAAAATATTTTTAAACAATTTACAAATAATTTATAAATAATTTATAAATAATTTATTTTTAATCAGTTATTAATTTTTTATTTATTTTTATATACCTAAAATTTAATGAACAAATGCGAATCGTATGTATAATTAAAATTAAGTTATTTATAATAATTTTAATGTTAAAAAATGAAAAAAATTTAAAAAAATTTAAAAAACTATGTAAAATTAGTTGATTTTAATTTTTAAAATTGATATCATTTAGACATAAAACAGCATAAATATTTAATTTGTGCAAATTAAGGGGGAAATTTTTATGAGTACATTAATGGCTTATATGTCAAATATGTTAGCCGACTGGACTTGGGTTGATACAATTACAAATGCGGTAAAACAGGTTTTGATTCCTATTTTGACATTGGTGGCATTTGCTGGCATTGTTTATGCTATCGTAGTTGGCGTTAAGTTTGCTAAAGCTGAAGACAAGAGTGAGCGTGATGAAGCTAAGCAGAAATTAATTACTGTTATCGTTGGTATTGTGGTAACCGCCGTTTTGATCGCATTGTTCTTCTGGCTTGCTGATAGTTTGGAAGCACCTAATGGCTGGTTATATAAAATTTTAAATCCTTATACTTCGTCAGAATAAAACTTAACAAATTATTAGCAATAAATTTTAGCGTAGATTTGTTCTACGCTTTTTTATTGCGGCTAACAAGATAATGATTTTAGAATAATTAAAACTAAAATTTCATTATGCAAAGCTCTCCGCATCATTTTTACGAATAATGCATGAAAGCGATAAAATCCATAATCATCATTTAAAATAAAGCGCCAATTGCATTGAGCTATTGCTATGGGCATTTTTAATTGCTCAACTTGAATTTAACATATTAAACAATGGCTATTAAACCAATCGCTCAACAGCGCGATTATTTAATACAAAAAAGTTTTAAAAAATTTGTAATTTGTTATTCAAACCAAAAAAAGTGTGTTATAATATTAATCGTTGACACAAACTTTATTGAATGATAAAATTGTCAATCGCGTTAAACTAATAATTATTTGTATATTTATAATCTAATGATTAATTTATGTTTTTGTATGTGCAAATTATTATTGGTTAAATATTAAGATTAAAGGAGTTTTTTTATGCAAGAATTTAAAACAGTACCTATAACTTTAGTTACAGGATATTTAGGCAGTGGCAAGACTACCCTACTCAATCACATTTTGACAAATACCAAAGGATATAAAATTGCAGTTATAGTTAACGATATTGGCGAAGTGAATATTGATGCGGACTTGATTGAAAAAGGTGGTATTGTTGGCAAAAAGGATGAGAGCCTTGTCGCACTTCAAAATGGCTGTATTTGTTGCACTTTGCGTCAAGACCTAATTGAACAAATCCACGACATTGTTAAGCAAAGAAAATTTGACCACATAGTGATTGAGGCCAGCGGAATATGCGAACCTATACCTATCGCGCAGACAATAAACTTCTTGACAGAAAGTTTTAAAGCAAAAGGTATGCCAATTTACTGCAAACTGGATGCGATAGTTAGCGTTGTTGATGCGCTAAGAATGGTGCAAGAGTTTGGCTGTGGAGATGAACTGATTAACCACGAAATCGGCGAAGATGATATTGAAAATCTTGTCATACAGCAAATAGAATTTTGTGATATTTTGATTATCAATAAAGCAAGCGAAGTTAGTGAAAACGAACTTAATAAACTTACAAAAATCATTAAAAATCTGCAACCTAAGGCAAAAATAATTTATGCAGATTATTCAAAAGTTGAGATAAGCGAGATATTGGACACAGACCTATTTAATATGGAAAATGTGTTGACCAGTGCGGGCTGGTTCCAAGAGATAGAAAAAGATAACGACAGAGATGATAAAGACCACGAACACCACTCTCATCATCACGAACACGAGGATGAAGATGAGTATGATGAGGAAGAGGATGATGATGAAGATGATGAACACCATAATCATCAAAATCACCAACATAAACACCATCACCATCATCACGAGCATCATCACGACCATAAGCACGGCGAAACAGAAGAATATAACATTGGGACATTTGTGTATTTCCGCAGAAAACCTTTTGATATGTTAAAGTTTGAAGAATGGGCAAACCGCGATTATGGCAAGCAAATAATTAGGTCAAAAGGGATAGTTTATTTTACAAACAATCGTGATATGTCTTACATTTATGAGCAAGCAGGTAGACAAAAGAATTTGACAGAAAATGGCAAATGGTATGCCACATTGCCAAGATACCAAATTGAAGAATTATTGTTAACAGATGAGCGTTTTAGAAAAGATTGGGATGAAGAATATGGCGACCGAATGATTAAACTAGTCTTTATTGGTCAAAACATTGTTAAGAAAAAAATTAGCGAAGAATTAGACAAAATCTAAAAAAAATTAGCGAAGAATTAGACAAAATCTAAAAAAAATTAGCGAAGAATTGGATAAAAATCTAAATATTCTTCGCTTTTTTAATAAAATATCGATATTAATAATCTTTTTTGTACAAATAGTCGTAACCTAAATATTCTTCTCTGTCATCTTCATCTTGCAATTCGACCGCTCTTATCTCTGGTGTAAAACATTCCATCAAACTATCAAATCTTGCCAACAATTTATCGTTTATTCGTATATATTTCTTAGCAGATTTACATTTTTCTATTTTCTCATCAAAGTTATGCCAATTTATAAAACTTTCAGGAAGTTCGCTGGATGGTTTGTGGGTCATTAAATAGGTATAAAACTCTTTATCGTGCGCAATCATTTCAAGTTTTTTTTCAAATTGATAAATAGTTACAAACCATTCAATATCTGATTTTGTTAAAACATTATTGTTCTTGAATAAATTCTTTAAAAATTCTAATCTAAAATTTTTGTCTTTCTTTAAATATTCATTTACATAATCATAAAAGAAATAATCACAATCTTTTGGATTAGGAGTAATGGTTATGGCTTTTAACAAAAACTCTTTATCATCAACTAGCATTTTGCTATTAACCATTGATTTATGACAATTCGACTGAATCACAATATATCCCCAAGCACGACACTCTTTACCACAAGGTTTGACAGCTCTTTTTTCTGTCAAGCGTTGCAATAAACGTTTTTTTCTTGTCCTGCCGTGAGCCTTGGGTTTAGCTACACTCATATGCTTGCGAAATTCGTTATCCAATTCATCATTGTAATCGTTTGACTTATGGATAATGAAGTCATTCCCTATTACAAATTTTTCATATTCAAAATCTTCGGTATATCCATATCTACTCCTTTGTGTATTTGTATCTTAACACAAGTTATCAACTTGTCAAGATAAAATTTAAAATTTGTTGTGTTTGTATATTTAAATTTTAAAAAAAATACGAAATATTTTATTAAAAACTAAAAAATATCTGAAAAAATCTATTCAATGATTAAATTATATGCTATAATAAAAATATGAAAATCATTGTAGGACTTGGTAATCCAGAAGGTAAATATAATAACACTTATCACAACATAGGTTTTAGTGTGGTGGACCGCTTTGCAAAACAATATAATCTAAAATTTGACAAAACTAAATGCCACGCACTCTTAGCAAAAGGCGAAAATTTTATACTTGCAAAGCCACAGACATATATGAACCTAAGTGGTGACAGTGTATATGAATTAAAAAAATATTTCAAAGTGCCACTTAGTGATATTTTGGTTGTGTTGGATGATATCGATATGCCAAAAGGTAAAGTGCGTTTTAGGATGTCTGGCAGTGCAGGCACACATAATGGACTTAGAGATATTGTAAATAAGGTGGGAATTACTCCTAGACTTAGAATTGGCATTAGTAGAGACAAAAATATGGATTTAGCAGACTATGTGTTGTCCACAATTGACAACGCAAGCAAAGATATTTTAGACAGCGCACACCTAAAAGCAGTTGACCTTATTGAAAAATTTATAGATGGAGAATTATGCGAAGATACGACAGTTTAGTTAATTATTTAGGTAAATCACCCATATTTATTAATAATGTAGGTTTAGGTGAACAAGGAGCAATCTTAAAAGATTTTGATTGCTCAATTTTTGTTTGCCCAGATAGCGATTATGCATATGCAATGCAATCACAATTATCAAGTCTTGGCAAAAAAAGTGTGGTTGTGGATAATTTTAATAAACCTTTTACACTATCTACATTTAGTAATAATTTTGAGCAAATAGATTTAATCAATGCTTTATATAACGCAATCAAAAACAATGCAATAATTATATCAACGCCACAAATTTTATCCACATACTGCATTGATTTTGACACATTTAAGCAACATATCCTAACAATAGACAAATCGAATAATTATGATATTTCTGCCATCGAAAAGCATCTTATCAACATTGGTTACAAAAAGACTGAGATGGTTACAACAGCGGGCGAATTTGCACGCCGTGGTGACATATTGGATATATTTAATCTAACTGATGTTAACCCTATTAGGCTTGATTTTTTTGATACACAAGTTGAAGAGATGTATTCGTTCGATTACATTAGTTTTGAAAAAATTAACAAACTTGATTCTATTGATATTGTCCCTAACAAATTAATGCTGATTGACCAAGCAGAAAAAGACAAAATATTAGCTGAACTTGAAAAATTTAATGACAACTGCGTACTCGATTTAAAGAGTGCTATTAATAACTCAATTGATATTCCGCTCGAATTCTTGTACCCATTTTGCGAAAAAATCAAACCAATT
>CASFFJ010000039.1 GCA_949293915.1 uncultured Christensenella sp. | reverse complement strand
TTTAAGAAATATATATTTTTTATTTAAAAAGTAAATTTATTTTTTAACTATAAATTACTTTATAATTATTAATTTTATAACTAAATTTTACCAATCGTAATGTTGATGTGTTGGATGCTTTATATCATCATAAAATTTAAAATAATCATCTTTAAACTTGCTTGTTTCTAGCGGTTTATTGACTGTATTAAACTTAATTTTTTGTTTCTTTTGCTTTGGCAATTTCTTTAAAACTTTAATCTTGACCATAATTTCCTTTTTGTTTTTATTAATTTAATATTTCGAAAATATTTAAATATTATTTTTTAATTTTTATTTAATTTTTTATAGATGTTTATTTTCTTTTTTATAGATTTTTATTTGTTTTTTTAAAATTTATTTAATTTTTTATAGATTTATTTATTTTGTAATTAAAAATTAATTTTTAAAAAATAATTAAATTATTTTTTTATTTTTCCAACAATTTTTCTATGCCTTATTAATGCAATAATTGACAAAATAATCAACACGACAATCGTAATACACAAACATATTATAATCCAGTTTGTTCTATTTGCAATTTTGTAATAAAACGTAATTATATCATTTTCATCCGAAATTTTCCATAAATGATAATATTTACCATTTTGATATTTTATATCGTTTGCATTGCTATGCTCACGTGAAGAGTCTGCTGAATAAACATAAATCTATTCCACATCTGCATCAGTAAATTGTGGATATTTGTTTGAAAAGTATTCACTTAATTTGTTATATAAATCACTATAACTTGCATACATTGTATACGCATTGTAACTATATTTGTTGTATAAGAAATGTTTCTCTTCTGTCAACTCAACATCAACATTCTCAGTTATATTATAATAATATTTGTATACATCTTTGTTTTTGAATCTTATTCCAATTGTATAACTTTCATCTTGCCATTCATTACCTACAACTTGTATCCCACCTATAAATGATACCAAAATTTCTCTTGTTTCTATCGAACATAATAATAAGTCGGATTGAATTTTGTTTTCAAACTGATAAACTATTTGCTTAGCTTCATTCATTGCGACATCTTTAATCTCACTCTTGACTGAATCAAGATTTAAATTTGCATCCGCAATCGCTTTTTCATCCAGCTCAACAGTTACCAGTTCATCAATACTACCATCTTCATTAATCACAGTTCCAACAGACACAGTTGAGCAAGCGCAAAAGCAAATTACCACCATAAAAAGTAGCATAATACAAAATATCTGCTTTAATCTTGTCTTTGCCATATTTTAATTTATTCCCCTACAACAAAATAAATACTATTATCTTATTTAATTTTTAAGATTTAAACTTAAAATTTTTGTTTTTACCTGGTTCTATCAGCAAATCAATACCTTTCTCTTGATAAATTTTGAAAATAATGTCTCGCATAGAATAATGACTGATTTCGTTAAAAATAACGTGGTCATTAACTTTGATGCGTGAAGAATAACAACTTACCATAATCTCACACGTAAAATCAATATCATCCGTACTTGGATTCGTTTGACCATTAGGATGCGTGTGTATAATAAATATTTGTGATGCACCTGAAGTTATAATATCCTTGATGATTTTATTGACTTTAACCGTTATCATAGTCTCACTTATACCTTCATAAGTAAGCACTCGCTTTAATCTGCACATTTCGTTGAGACAGAAAATATACAAAACTTCTTTGTCTGCAATTTGATAATGTTTTCTAAAATACTTAATTACCTCGCTAGAAGAATTTAATATACAACTTTTGTCTTGCTTACTAATCAAATATCTATCTAAAAATTGCCTTTGGAAACATAAAAATCTTGCAGTTTCAAGTCCTACACCTTGCACTGATGATAAACTCTCAATATCGGCATCAAGTACATTTGCAAGTGAGCCAAACTCTTCAATCAATTTATGAGCAAGTGGGTTGGTGTCTTTGTATGGCACAACATAGAAAAGTAATAATTCTAACACTTCGTGGTCGGCAAAAACACCTAAACCAAATTTACTCGCTTTTTCTTTGACTCGTTGCCTATGGTCCTTGTGTATTCCTACATTTATTTTTGTCATAATCTATTCATTAATTTCTGTTTCTTCTGTAATTTCGTTATCTAACTCTTCATCATCTGCTTGTCTGTCCACAATCGCTACGCCAACAACACTATCACTAACACTAACTTTCATAAGTCGTACACCTAAACTTGTCCTGCTGACTAAATTTACACTATCTGCATGTGCTCTAATCATAACACCATCCGCAGAGATAACAAGGATATCATTGTCAACTGTTACCATTTTAACAGAAACAATATCACCTGTCTTTTCGTTAAACACTCCTGCTTTTATACCTTTACCGCGTCTTGATTGCAAGCGATAATCTTCAATTTTACTACGTTTAGCATAACCTTTGGATGTGACTGTCAATATATCTTTACCTTGCTCAAGTTTAACCATACTAACCACACACTCATCATCTGACATTTTGATACATTTAACGCCTTGACTCGCTCTACCCATTGGGCGAACATCTTTTTCGTTAAATCGTAAACATCTGCCATTATTAGATGCTATTAACAACTCTTCACTAGATTGCACAATACATACACTAACTAAACTATCCTCATCCGCTAATTTTATAGCTATCTTACCATTCTTCCTAATATTCGTATATTCGCTCACTTTGGTCTTCTTAATCAAACCATTTTTAGTAACCATCATTAAATAACTATTGTCTGTATTTTCATATTTAATAATAGTGTTGATTTTCTCATCTGCTTCTAAAGGCAACAAGTTAACTAATGCTCTGCCTTTGTTCTGCTTACCTGCTTCTGGAATCAAATACGCTTTCAGACAATATGCTTTGCCACGATTGCTGAAGAACATTAAGTCATCGTGACTGCTAGTAACAAACATATCCATTACAAAATCTTCTTCCTTAGTCCTATGCGCATTGACACCACGCCCACCTCTATGTTGCGACTTGTATTCATCAACTGGCAAACGTTTAACATATCCAAGACTAGTAAGACTGATTACAACATCATGCTTGTCAATCAAATCGCCAATGTCGATATTATCATAATCAAGAATGATTTTTGTCTTTCTTGGAGTAGGATATTTTGCTTTAATCTCTAACAATTCTTCTTTGATTATCGCATTAATTTTATCATCGTGTGCTAAAATATCTTTTAATTTTAAAATTAGTTCTTCTAATTCTTTAAGTTCTATTTTTAACTTCTCAACCTCTAAACCAGTCAGTCTGCTTAATTTCATCTCTAAAATCGCGTTAGATTGACGTTCGGTTAAGCTGAATCTTGACTCTAACGCATCCAATGCTGACTGCTTGTCAGCACTTGTCTTAATAATCTTAATAACTTCATCTATATTGTTTACTGCAATTACCAAACCATGCACAATATGTTCACGCTCTTGCGCTTTGTTAAGGTCGTATTTGGTGCGTCTAGTGACAACTTCGCGTTGGAAATTTAGATAATGGAAAAGTATCTCTTGAAGATTAAGCACTTTTGGCTCGCCATTAACTAACGCTAAGAAAATAATCCCACTAGAAAGTTGTAATTGTGTCTGTTTGTACAACATATTTAAAACAACTTGAGGATTAGCATCTTTTTTTAATTCTATTACTATACGCAAACCATCTCTATCCGTTTCATCACGAATATCACTAATACCATCAATGCGTTTATCTTTAACCAAACTAGCTATCTGTGCAATCAGTCTAGCCTTATTGACTTGATAAGGAATGGCGTGAACAACAATTCTCCAGCGCCTGTCGTTATCGTACGATTCAATCTCTGCATCCGCACGCATAACCACTCCACCACGACCCGTTCTGTACGCTTCTTTAATGGCAGGATTACTTAAAATTTGTGCTCCTGTTGGAAAATCAGGTGCAGGGACATATTCCATAAGTTCATCCACTGTAATGTTTGGATTATCTATCATTGCCACAACCGCATCAATCACTTCATTCAAATTGTGCGGTGGAATATTGGTCGCCATACCAACTGCTATGCCATCACTACCATTTACTAACAAATTAGGAAAACGGCTAGGTAAAACTTTTGGTTGAACAGTGGTCTCATCAAAGTTTGGATAAAAATCTACCGTATCTTTATCTATATCACGCAATAACTCGCTTGCGATTTTGCTTAAACGCGCTTCAGTGTAACGATACGCTGCTGCTGGGTCACCATCCACACTACCAAAGTTGCCTTGTCCATCAATAAGCGGTTCATTAATTGTGAAATCTTGCGCCAAACGCACAAGCGCATCATATACGCTGGCATCTCCGTGTGGATGATATTTACCCAACACATCACCCACAATTTTTGCGCATTTTCTAGTAGGCTTATCTGCTGTCAAACCAATTTCGTTCATTGAATACAATATGCGCCTATGCACAGGTTTTAAGCCATCTCTAACATCAGGAATAGCACGTGAAACATTTACAGCCATTGCATAAGCAATAAACGATTCTTTCATTTCGTGCTCAATGTCAATGTCTACATATTTTGTATTATCGATTTTTTCAAATGTATCTCTGTTTTTCATTATTTCTCCTACACATCAAGATTTTCAATCAAAGTTGCATATTTTTCAATAAACTCACGTCTTGCTTCTGGTCGTTCTCCCATTAGAATATCAAAAATTTCGTTGCAAGTAACTTCATCCTTCATTGTGACTTTTTTGAGTGTTCTAGTCTCTGGATTCATAGTTGTTTCCCACAATTGTTCTTCATTCATCTCGCCAAGACCTTTGTAGCGCTGTACACTGACACCTCGCTCCATATTTTTTAATGCATTATCTTTCTCTTCATCAGTAAAATAATAGAAGTCTTGTTTGCCACGTGTCACTTTATATAGCGGTGGTTGAGCAACATACACGTGCCCTTCTTCAATCAATGGACGCATATATCTAAAGAAGAATGTCAACATTAATATCTCAATATGACTACCATCCACATCCGCATCTGTCATAATGACAATTTTGTCATAGCGAAGTTTCTTAGGGTCACACTCTTCGTGTATTCCGCAACCAAACGCTGTGATCATTGCGTTGATTTCTGCGTTTTCTAATGCGCGCGCTAATCGTGTCTTTTCAACATTTAAAATCTTACCACGCAATGGCAAAATCGCCTGAAATCTTCTATTCCTGCCATTCTTTGCTGTACCACCCGCTGATTGTCCCTCTACTATAAAAATCTCACATTCACTAGCGTTTTTACTTGAACAGTCTGCAAGTTTGCCCGGAAGAGTGGTACTCTCTAAAGCTGACTTGCGTCTAGTATCTTCTCGTGCGTTACGCGCTGCCTCACGTGCACGCTGTGATAGTAAACATTTATTAATCAGTTCTTTACTCTCTTTTGGATGTTCTTCTAAATAATCTCTAAATGTCTCTTCCACAGCTTTACTTACAAAGCCTTTGATTTCATCTGTGCCCAGCTTGGTCTTTGTCTGACCTTCGAATTGTGGCTCTTCCACTTTTACTGAAATGACAGCAATAATACCCTCACGAGTGTCTTCGCCTGAAAGTTTTTGTCGCTCTTTAATGTATTTATTTTCTAACGCGTAATCGATAATAACTTTCATCAGTCCGCTCTTAAATCCATCAACGTGTTTGCCACCTTCTTCTGTATTAATGTTATTACAATAACTGTGAATATTCTCGGTGTAGGTATCTGTGTATTGGAAGCTAAACTCAATCTCAGTTGTGGCATCGTGAAGTTCTCCGTGCTCATCCTTTCGCTTGTAATTAACAATCTTGTCAACATAAATAGGGTCTGGGAAAATGCACGACTTCTTTTCTGCCAAATCCGCAACAAACTCTTGAATACCACCCATAAATTGATAGATGTTCTCTTGTTCTTTACCTTCACGCTCATCTTTTAAAGTGATACGTAGCCCTTTATTTAAAAATGCAATCTCTCTTAATCTAGACTTTAATGTGTCATAGTTAAATGTGGTGACAGGGAATATCTCATTGTCCGGTTTAAAACTAACTTTTGTACCTGTTCTGTCACTGCTACCAATAATCGCTAATCTATCAGTAGGTTCACCACGATGATATTCTTGATGATAATGATTGCCATTTTGATAAATATCAAGGATTAATGTCTTGCTAAGCGCATTGACAACTGACAAACCAACGCCATGCAATCCGCCAGAAATCTTGTATCCGCCACCACCAAATTTGCCACCAGCATGAAGTTTCGTAAGCACCAACTCGGCTGCACTTATACCTTCTTTTTCGTGAATACCAGTAGGAATACCACGACCATTGTCCAACACGCTAATAGACTCATCTGCGTGTATTGTAACATTTATTTCATTACAATAACCAGCAAGCGCCTCGTCAATAGAGTTATCCACAATCTCTGTCACTAGATGATGCAGACCTTTTTCATCTGTCGAACCAATATACATACCCGGGCGTTTACGCACTGGTTCAAGCTTTTCTAACACTTGAATCGCACTTGCGCCATACTCATTTTTTACTTTTAAATCATCTGTCACTTTACACCTCAAAAAAATAAAAAAATTATTTATATATCAAAATTTTATGTTATATATAAATATATAACATAATTATAACAGAAAAATTAAAAAAAATCAATTATTTTTCATTAAAAAAGCATTGTCTAAAATTGTTAAAAATTGTGTAATTATTGTTTAAAATTAAAAAAAATTATATGACTAATTTTTAAAATTAATAAAGTTGTATGTTTAGCGATAATTATATAAAAAACACAAATAAAAACACATAAAGTTATATTTAATTTTTATTTTTAACAAACTTAAATATCAACTCAATAATTTTAAATAATATTACGCCAATATTATTATTTAATCTATTACAAAAATAAAAAAATTTGCCTAAAACTTAGGCAAAATTTTTAACTTATTAAACTCCCATCCGCTAAATCTTCTTCGGGCGAAATTATTGTCACGTTACCCAATGAATCTTCTGCACAGAGTATCATACCTTCACTCAACAATCCTTTCATCTCGCGTGCTGGAAGATTGGTAACTACAACAACTTTCTTACCCTTTAATTGCTCTGGCGTGTAATATTTTGCAATACCGCTTAAGATTGACAGCGTTTTTGTCCCAACGCGTACTGTTGAATGAAGTAGTTTTGATTTAGGCACAGCTTCACAATCTAGCACTAAGCCAACTCGCATTTGAATTTTAGCAAAGTCATCAATTGTGATAGGCTCAGCTGGTTCAAACTTGATAAGTGGTGCGTTGTCGCGAATTTGTTTCTTTACAATTTCATCAATTCGTGGTTGAATATCGGCTAAGCGAATACGCTCAAATAAAATTTTTGGATTATTTGTAACACGATATTCTCGCGCTTGTCCAAATTTGTCTAAATCTGAATAGTCACGTACATTAACCCCTATCTCAGCTAAAATTTCTTTAGAAGTTTCTGGCATAAAAGGTGCAATAAGATGTGCACCAATATTGATACATTCTAGCAAATTATAAAGCACTTGATTTAATCTATTTTTATTATCATCCGTCTTATTTAATGACCAAGGTTCGTTCTCATCAATATATTTATTGGCGCGCCTAAATAATGTCCACAATTCTTCAAGCGCATCCGCCACCTTATACTCATTCATTTTGTTCATAACGTTATCACGAACAGATTTTGCAATTTTAATAAGTTCATCATCAATAGGTGTATATTCATCTGTATTTATCGCCCTACCAGCTAAATACTGATTAACCATACCAATTGTACGCTTAACAAGATTGCCAAGCGTGTTAGACAAATCAGTATTATTACGCTCACACAACAAGTCCCAAGTGATTGTTCCATCCGCATTGAATGGCATTTCTTTCAACACATAATAACGCACACTATCCACACCAAAGATGGATGATAAGTCATCAGCATATAGTACGTTACCTTTTGATTTACTCATCTTTTCGCCACCTTGCAATAACCAAGGATGCCCCAACACTTGTTTTGGCAATTCTAAACCTAACGCCATCAAGAAAATTGGCCAATATATTACGTGAAAACGAACAATATCTTTGCCTATGATATGCACATCTGCTGGCCACAAGCGTTTAAACTGTTCGCCAACATTCTCTGTATCAAATCCTATACCTGTAATGTAATTATTGAGTGCATCAAGCCAAACATACACAACGTGCCTATTATCAAAATCAACCGGGATACCCCACTTAAAACTGGTGCGTGACACACAAAGGTCTTGCAATTTTGTTTTAATTGTCCCATTCTCAATAGCGGTTAAAATTTCATTGTCTGTTTTACCCACAAATTCATCCGCAAGCAAAAAGTTATTCATCATTTCATTTTTTCTACTAACTGGCTGAATAAATTCTGGATGCGTAATAATATGTTTAAGCAATCTAGTTGCATATTTATTCATTTTGAAAAAATATGCTTCTTCTGTCGCAGGCTGTACATCTCTACCACAATCTGGACATTTGCCATCGACTAATTGACTTTCTGTCCAAAAACTTTCACATGGTGTACAATATAACCCTTTGTACTCAGCTTTATAAATATCGCCTTGTTCATAAAACTTTCTAAAAATTTTCTGTACTATTCTTTCGTGTTCAGCATCAGTTGTTCGGATAAATTTATCATACGACACATTCATTAAGTCCCAAAGCGAACGAATCTCATTTGCTATATTATCCACAAATCGTTTAGGTGTGATACCCGCTTCTTGTGCCTTTAATTCAATCTTTTGACCATGCTCATCTGTGCCTGTCATAAAGAAAACATCATATCCTTGCATTCGCTTTGCTCTCGCTATACTGTCAGCAAAAATTGCCTCATATGTGTTGCCTATATGTGGCTTGCCCGAAGTGTAAGCAATTGCGGTTGTGATATAAAATTTTTCTTTATTCATTTATGCTCCTTTTATATAGTGTTATAATTATTTTTTTTGATTGATAAGTTTTTAATTTTAAATATTTTTATTTATCGTTTTTGAATAGAATCTCTTATTCTTGTATTATTCTTTTGATTAAATATGCTACATAATGCTTGCTATCAAATTCAAGTTTGTATTTATCGTGCTTAACCTTTGGATAATGTTCTGGATTAGGATTTTTAAATTTCTTGCGTTTTAAAATCTTGTAACCTTTTTCTTTTAAATACTGCTCAACATATCTAAAATGCACACAAGGGTCTTCAAATATATCAATAATTAAAAAGTAATCCGCACGAATATCCATAAGTTGATGAAATAAATTTTCAAACGAGTTGCCAAATTTTTGCGCTTCGCCCAATGTCAAATGAACAAAACAAAAGTCATATTTCCGCCTAAAACAAGTTGTACAAATATCCACTTCTATCACATCTAATCTATTTGAACCAATTGCGTTTTCTAGCGGATTTTTCTTCCTATTATCTCCTGGAAAAATTATAGCATCCACATTAGCGTTAGGGAAATATTTAAGCGCAAGGCTAGCACTAGTTTTGCCACTGCCCGCATCTATAACTTTTTTAAAACTCAATCTATCAAGATGCTTGGTCATCTTATTTACGATTTTGTCATAAATTGATTTTGATGTGTCAACCAACTTTTCCACTAATTCCCCCTTTTTAAATTTTTTTAAATATTGTGATAGGTCCATCAAGATGTGCATCTATCTGCATATCAGCACCAAATATGCCTAGTTTTACATTTACACCTAATGCTTCTAATTCTTTTGCGACATATAAATACAATTGTTCTGCCACATTTTTGTCTGCAGATGGCGAAAAATCTGGCCTTGCTCCGCTGGTGTCTGTTGTGCATAGTGTAAAATTAGAGATTAGCAAAACTGAATAACCTAAATCAAGCACACTATCATTCAATTTATTATTTCTCTCAAAGATTCGAATTGTCGCAATCTTTTTTGCCATACGTTTTGCTATCTCTATATCATCATCACGCATTACACCTAACATAACCATCAATCCGCTATCTATTTCACTCACGAGTTGGTCATTGACTGATAGTTTTGCGTGTTTTACACGCTGAATAACCGCCCGCATATTAGCCTCTAGCAATCTTATTAACTAGCGCCATATCAGCCTTGCCAGCATACTCTGTTTTGAATGTACGCATAATATTGCCAATAGATTTATCATCCAATTGGTCAATGACCGCGCGTATTTCATCCTCACTCATCATTTGAGGTAAATATCTTGTAATATAATCACGCTGTGCGATAACATTATCTGCCTCATTATTATTGCCAACCTTTTTGTAATTTTCTGCATCTTCTGTTAAATCTTTGATTGTCTTTTGAAGAATTTGAATTACATCTGCATCTGAAAGTTCTTTACCTTTCTCTCTCAATTCAATATTTGTCAACATAACTTTGTTCATAACCACGCTTAATATATCTCTAGCTAATTGGTTATGCTCTTTCATCGCCAACATATTATCTCGTTTCATATCATCTATTATCATAATAATCTCCTTTAATCTTTAAATACATCATCCACTTCGCTATTCTCAACCGGCGTTAACACATTGATATCTTTTTGTACCTTGCTAAAATTCTTAGTAAACAACATATCTTTACCTGGCTCGTAAAATTGTGTGAACTCACTCTTCCATTTGAGTGGAATTGTGCCACGCATACCATTACGATGTTTTGCAATAATGAGTGAATAATCAACTGCATCATCCACTTGGTTATCAGTCTCACCATTTTTAGCTTCTTCACTAGGTTCATCTGAAATGAACATAACTATATCTGCATCTTGTTCAATACTACCAGATTCTCTAAGGTCGCTGAGTTGTGGTGTTTTGTTTACGCGCTTTTCGCTCTCACGATTTAATTGCGAAAGTAGTATAATTGGACAATCAAGTTCACGCGCTGCCAGTTTGATAGAACGTGTAAGGTCAGCAACCTCTTGTTGTCTGTTGACATCTTTGCCACCACGCTCGCCTTTCATCAACTGCAAATAGTCTATAATAATTAAATCTAGACCGGCTTGTTGTTTTAAACGCCTACATTTAGACATAATTTCTGTTGGTGTGATTGTTGTGGTATCATCCACATAAATGTTAGCATCTTCTAAAATCTTTTTTGTCTCAAAAATAGTGTTCCATACATTACTATCTTTTGTGCCTGCCTTAACGTTGTCCATAGGCACGCGCCCTGTCGAACAAATAACACGCTGTGCAACCTGCAACACTGACATCTCTAGGTCAAATATTGCGACAGTCTTTTTGTATTTAATTGCTACATTGTTCGCAATATTAACTGCCAAAGTAGTTTTACCAATACCTGGACGTGCAGCAAGAATAATAAGGTCGCCCGCTTTAAATCCGTGTGTCATATTGTCAAGTGTAGGAAAACCTGTCTTAACACCAACGAATGCGTTAGGGTCAACTGAAATCTTCTCCATAATATCAATTGCTTCGGTTACACCTTTTCTAATATGAACAAGGTCAGACTTTTGTTGAGTCTTGCTGATATCTAAAATGTTTTTTTCTGCCCTTGACAAAACTGCTGTACTATCTCCTGACTCAAACGAATATTTAATGGTCTGTTCGCAAACTTCGATAACTTTTCTAAGCACGCTGTCGTTTTTTACTATATCAAAATAATGTTTATAGTTTGCCGAACTTGGCACAGCATTGGTTAAATCTGTGATATATCCCAATCCGCCAACTTCTTCTAATTGCCCGTTTTTAAGTAAAACATCACTGACTGTAATGTAGTCTATAGGTTTATCGTGCTTGTAGTTCTCAAACATTGCATTATAAATTTTTTTATGCACATTTGAATAAAAATCTTCTGCATCCAAACTTGGAAAAATATCCGCACACGCAAGCGGACTTACGAATAAACAACCTAACAAACTCTGTTCTGCATTAAGGTCATTTGGTAAAATCTTTGGTTTGTTCTCCATTATAACTCCTTATTTTAATTATAATATATTCATTAACTTTTGGCAAATAATATGGCTTATTTAAACACATCCTTTTCTTCAATGTCTTGTTTTTTGTTCGCGCGCTTATGTGCAATAAACTCTACAATTAATACTACAACCAACATAACAGCCACAAATATGACTATTATTAGTGCATCTGATTTGATTATGTTTCTGGTCAGATACGCAAAAATAATTAAAAATGGAATGCAACACAATGCAGATATCGCTATTCGTTTTAACCTTTTTACAACTGACTGATATAACTCTTGATTATCTACTCTACGCATTATCCCTCCACAATAGGTTTTTTGCTCTTTGCACGAAGTTGATGGTCTAAAATCGCTTTTCTAATACGAATACTTTGAGGTGTCACTTCCACCAATTCATCATCAGCAATAAATTCAAGTGCTTGTTCTAAACTCATTTGTTGAATAGGGATTAGTCTTAACGCTTCATCACTTGAACTGCTACGTGTATTGGTCAATTGCTTTTTCTTACACACATTTACAACAATATCATCTCCTTTAGGATTAGCACCTACCACTTGTCCCATATACACTTTTTCGCCTGCTGTGACTAATAATCTCCCCCTGCCTTGCGCGTTATATAAGCCATAGGTAATTGCTTCGCCTGTTTCGTATGAAATAAGTGAACCAAAATTGCGCCCTTCGATATCGCCCTTGTATGGTTGATAACTATCAAATACGCTACTCATAACACCTTCGCCTCTAGTGTCTGTAAGCATCTGTGATTTATAACCAAACAACCCTCTACTTGGCACCAAGAATTGCAATCTCATTCTACTACCAATAGGCGACATATCAATAAGTTCGCCCTTTTTTACACCCATACTCATCATAATCGTTCCAACTGAATCTTCTGGAACATCAAGCACAACTTTGTCAATAGGTTCACACTTTACACCATCAATTGTTTTATATAACACACGTGGACGACTGACTTGAAACTCGTAACCATCTCTACGCATATTTTCAATCAGTATAGATAGGTGCATTTCTCCCCTACCACGCACTTTGAACTGGTCGGCTGTCTCGCCATCCATAACCTGCAATGACAAATCTTTAACCGCTTCTTTATATAAACGTTCTTTTAAATGTCTACTTGTTACAAATTTACCTTCTTTGCCGGCAAAAGGACTATCATTTACCATAAAAGTCATTTCAACACTAGGCTCACTGATTTTAACAAATGGAATTGGTGCCAAGTCAGATGTTTCACTAATAGTGTCGCCAATAGTAATATCTGGGATACCCGCAATACACACAATATCGCCCGCTGTAGCAATTTCAATATTGTCGCGTTTAAGCCCATTGAAGTTGAATAAATTAACCACTTTGCCCGAATAATACTTGGTGCTATCAAAATAATTTTTGATATACACTGTTTGATTGAGCTTTATACTACCTGTCTCAACTTTGCCAACTGCAAGTTTTCCTAGATAATCATTTTGTTCAGTGGATGACACCAACATTTGAAAAGGTTTAGATAAATCTACGTTTGGCGGATCAATATGCGAAATAATTGCATCAAACAATGGCGCCATACTTGTGCCTAGTTTTTTATAATCCGTGCTAGCAACGCCAGCGCGTGCTGAAGCATATATAATAGGACTATCCAACTGCTCATCATTTGCATTAAGGTCAAGCATTAATTCCAATACTTCATCCCCGACTTCGTTTAATCTAGCATCTGGACGGTCGATTTTGTTGATAACTATTACGACTTTTAAATTAAGTTCTAATGCTTTTTCTAGCACAAAACGTGTTTGTGGCATTGGTCCTTCAAACGCATCCACTACAAGCAATACACCATCCACCATTTTAAGCACGCGCTCTACTTCGCCACCAAAATCCGCGTGTCCGGGCGTGTCCACAATGTTGATTTTTGTATTTTTGTAATAGGCTGAACAGTTTTTGCTAAGAATAGTAATACCACGTTCGCGCTCTAGATCATTGCTGTCCATAACTCTATCTTGTATCTCTTGATTGTCACGAAAAATACCGCCTTGTTTTAGTAAGGCGTTGACTAAACTTGTTTTACCATGATCTACGTGTGCAATAATTGCAATATTTCTAATATCCATTAATAATCTCCTATGATGTTTTAAGTATAATATATATAATAACATAATATTAATTAAATTTCTACTGCTTTTTAATTTTTTTTAAAAAAAGATAAAAATTTAAAAAAGTACTTAAAAATAGTTGATTTTTTATATTTAATTTGTTAGCATTTTTATAGTTGAAGAACTCAACAGAAAAAGGAGAGATTTATGAATACAATTAGCGCAGGAGAATTTATTAAACAAGTTGCAGAAGCAACAGGTGCCACTCAAGTGCAAGTTAAACAAATTTTGAACGCAGCAGGCGAACAAATTAAACAAAATCTACAAGAAGGTAACGAAATGCACTTCATTGGTTATTTCAATATTGGTATCAAGGCTAAGAAAGCTGGCGTAAAACTTAATCCTTTCACTGGCGAAAAGATTAAAGTGTCTGCTTGCAAAGTGCCTACAATCAAATTGAGTGCAACTTTTAAACAAATTTTAAATAAAAAGAAATAATTGTTATAAAACTTGGTAATTAATTGCCAAGTTTTTTTATCCAAATTA
>CASFFJ010000038.1 GCA_949293915.1 uncultured Christensenella sp. | reverse complement strand
TCCTTTAATTGTTGTAATATTTTTTGTTTAATTTTATCAATATTATCCATTATTTATCTCCTTAAATTCTTGATTTATTGCTTTATTTAGATAAAAGACAATGTAATCTTTAAAAGCAATTTTATTCTTTGGTTCGTACTTGTCCAACGCTGTCAGCACACTGATATTTGCCACTTGAATTAAATCTTGTAAATCAATATCAGCATTGTGCGATTTGTAATTTATACACATCATCATAACATCACGCAACTGGCTGTTTATAATTTGTTCGCGAAGATCTCTGTTTAATGACTGCTTATATTTAATCAACATATTGTTTAATTCTTGAGTACTAACTGGCTTAACATTTTTTATGTCTATATAATAGTCTAAAACTTTTTCTAATTCTTTTTCATCAAGTTCGCTTGTCATACTGGGTTTAAACTTTTCTATACAATATATCTGCACATCTTTGCGTGAATATCGTCCCATTTTTGCAAACGTTAAATACTCCTCATCAATATCATCCACGTTTAATTTCGATAGATAGTTATATAATTTATCTGTCTTATCTATTACCACTTTTTCTCCTAATTAATTCTTTGTCTAATTGACCTATTTTTTTAAGTAACTCACGCTGTTTATCTATATCTTGAATTGCTAGCATTTGTTTTGTTAAATCATCTTTTTCTTGCGTTAGTTCGTAAATTTTCACAGTATTAATTGTTTCCTTTACAAAATTATCATATACATCATCACTAGGAAATTTATAATTTATGACTTGGTCGATTAGCGAGTTATTAGTTATCTCAAAATTATCGAACAAAGTTGAACTATTAAATTCTTTATTCTCTTTTATTCGTTCGACAAAAAACTTGTACAATTCACTCAATTCATCATCAGCTGTAAAAATTCCTGCAATTTCATCAATATTTGTATACTTTTTGTACAAAATTGATGCTAATAACGCAATTTTACTTTGAATAAGTGCCTGATTGTTGCCTAATTCTATCTCTCTATCTGGCTCTTTCTTAATATGTTTATCTTCACTTGACTGCATACGCAAACTATTCCTGAGCGCATCAATAGGTATTTTCACTATCTTTTGCACCAAACTTAAATATACTTCTTGTTCGGCTGGAGTTGAAAATTTAGATATGTAATTTAACGCCTCGTTTAAATAACTTGTCTTGTCATTATTAGAATTCATATTATATTTCTTTGAACTATCAATTAACACAAAATCTATACAATCTTGAGCGTTAGACAAAAGTTCGTAGAACGCATCTTTACCAAATTTTTTTAAATATTCATCTGGGTCTTTTGCATCAGTTAATCGCAATACTTTAACATTCAAGCCTACTTCTTTTAATGTATTTATGGCTTTATAAGTGGCAGATGCTCCCGCATTATCGCCATCTAAACATAAAATAACGTTATCTACCAAGCGCTTAATATTATTAGCGTGTTGTGCAGTAAGCGCCGTGCCCATACAACCTATGGTGTTAGTTATGCCTGACTGGTGACACATAATCACATCAATATGCCCTTCTACAATCACTATTGTATCAAGTGAATGTTCTTTTTTAAGGTCACGTACAAAATTATAACCAAATAAAATTTCGCTTTTATTAAAAATTGGAGTCTGTGATGTATTCTTATATTTCGTACGGTCGGGATTGGCCTCTACACTTCTGCCAGAAAATGCAACCACATCCCCAAAACCATTAAATATTGGGAACATCACTCTACCGCCGTAAAAATCGTACAAATTCTTATCATTGCGCCCAGCTACGCCTGCTGAAATCATCTCTTGCGGTGTGAAACCTTGCTTGGTTAGATATTTAATTAAATCATCATAATTTAATGATATACCAATTTGAAATTTATCTATCATATTTTTGTTGATTCCACGATTTGATAGATATTTCGCTTGTGGAGTATTGGGATGATTGATTAGATTATTGTGGTAAAATTCTGTTGTACTTTTTAATACTGCATACATACGCTCACGTTCACGCTTACGCTTACGCATCTCATCATTATCTGCCTCGCTTGGCATCTCAAGACCAACATTTTTACATAGAAGTTCAACCGCTGTTAAAAAGTCGACATTCTCCATCTTCATAACAAATGTTATCACATTACCGCTCTCACCACAACCAAAACATTTAAAAAATTGTCCATCTTGCTTGATTGAAAAAGATGGTGTTTTTTCATTATGAAATGGACAACACGCCCAATAATTTGCTCCTCGCCTATTTAGAGTTATGTATTTACTAGCAACATCTACAATATCATTCTTACGTTTTAACTCTTCCAAAAAATCTGGACTAATTCCATTCGCCACGCTGAATTCTCCAATTAACTACATTATTACAAAACTTTTTTATTGTATAATTTAAAAATGAGTGAAGAAAATAAATCAACTCTCCTCTTCATAACTTAATACAACAAGAACTCTTTGTTTTCCTTAAAAATTAATAAAATTTTATAATTTTTTATAAATTTCATTAGATATCAATTAAAAAACTAGTTGAAACACACTAAATTTAATCTAAAAAACACTCAAAATTCCACTTAAACCTAAATACATCAACAAAACAAAATTTCCTAAATTAAATGTAAATTATTTGTTCTCCTGTTTTTAAAGCATATTTTACCATTGTATTAGTTCGGTAAAATATCATTGATGAACGAAATCAAGACATAAAACTCTTTACTGTCGCTAAAATTGCGGAAGGTTTTAATTTGAGTATAGAAGAATTTTTTAAAGACGAGCTTTTTGATAAAAATTCAATTGAATTTGATTAAAAGAGAATGAAAATACTGAATTCACTAAAATATTCACGTTATACAAAAAAATTGCCAGATTTGGCAATTTTTTAAAAGTCATTTTTTACATATTATTTTGTTGAGTTATATTTTGTTTTCAATATTATACTAATTCAATTTTTAATTTTATAATTAAGTGATATTTAATAAAATATTTCTATTTAATTACAATCATTTTATAGGCAAAACAAATTAAACAAAGTAAAAACATTAAATTAATTTGTGTTTAATGAAATATTTTCACTTAGTATAAGAAAATTATAACATAAAGCAAACTATTTTTTAATTACACTTTGCTTCCAAATTTAAGCTTTTTACTTTTTGTTATTTTTGCGCGCGATTGTTGTGTTGTCTTTTTTGCGATTCTGTAATTCTTTAACTGGATGCGGACTATCTTGATAACGATAATCTTGTCCAAATTTTGCTATCGCTTTGTTTATCACTTCGTGACTTGGAACTGTGTCTTCGTTTTTTATTACTTCATCTTGATACATAAAGAAATCGGCATTTTGTTTTAAACTTAAAACATCAATATATTTATCTCTATTTCCTGTGAGCGTTATTTGATTTTCTATAATTTCGCGAACATATGATTTATTGCCAGTTAATTGTAATAATTTTGGAAATTCGCCATCGCCTATGATGT
>CASFFJ010000037.1 GCA_949293915.1 uncultured Christensenella sp. | reverse complement strand
ATATTCTGCTCTGCTTGTCATCATTCTATATGGTTCAATTATATCTTTTGTAGTCAAATCATCAATCAAAACACCTATATATGCTTGATCACGACCCAACACAAAAGGACTTTTTTTATCAATATATCGTTCAGCATTAATTCCTGCCATAATACCTTGAGCAGCAGCTTCTTCATAACCACTAGTACCATTAATTTGCCCTGCAAAAAACAGTCCAGAAACTTTTTTGCTCTCTAAATTATTTTTCAATTCGGTAGCGTTTATGCAGTCGTATTCTATAGCGTATGCGAATCGCATAATTTTAACATTTTCAAAACCTGGAATTTCTCGATACATTTTTCGTTGAACATCGGTTGGCATACTAGAAGAAATGCCTTGCACATACACTTCATCTGTGCTGGCGCTTTCTGGTTCTAAGAAAAGTTGATGGCGCTCTTTATCACTAAAACGCATAATTTTATCTTCTATACTTGGACAATATCTTGGACCAATACCATTAATCTTGCCAGAGTACAATGGCGCTCTATCAATATTTGCCCGAATAGTTTCATGCATTGCAGAACTAGTATAACCCAGATAACAAGGATGATTGTTCTTTACTCGCTTAGTAAGTGCAGAAAATCCGCGTTCTAATTTATCGCCAGGTTGAATTTCAAACTTAGTATAATCAATTGTTTTTCCATCTACTCGTGCAGGAGTACCTGTTTTGAAACGCCTAATTTCAATCCCTAAATCCATAAGAGAATTAGTGAGTTTAGTTGCTGGTTCAAATCCGTTAGGTCCAGTATTTTTACTAAAGTCGCCTATAATAATGCGACTATTCAAATATACGCCAGTGGCTACTATCACAGCAGAACAAGAAAATTTTTCCCCCATACTATTGCGTACACCAATAACACGGCCGTTTTCAACTAATATATCACTCACTTCACACTGCAATATGTCAAGATTATTTTCGCGTTCTATTGTTCGTTTCATTTCAGTATGATAAACAACTTTGTCAACTTGTGCACGTAATGATTGCACAGCTGGACCTTTACCAGCATTTAACAAACGCAACTGCAACATTGATTTATCTGCATTTACACCCATTTCGCCACCAAGAGCATCTAGTTCGCTAGCAAGTTGTCCTTTTGCTGTACCACCAATACTAGGGTTGCACGCCAAGAATGCGATACTGTCAAGATTGAGCGTGGTCAAAAGTGTCTTTTTACCAAGGCGCGCCAAAGCAAGACACGCTTCACTTCCAGCGTGTCCACTACCTATTACAATTGCATCATAATGATCTATAAACATATAAGTATATTATATATTAAAATAATAAAATTTTCAATAGTTTTAAAATTAAAACTGATTTTATTTAGAATTATTATTAATAATGAAAATGTTTTAATTTAAAAAAAATATGAAAAAAAGTTAAAATTAATTATATCCACAATATTTTTTAAAAATGTGGAAATCTTTTTATTTTCCCAAGCAAAACTTACTAAAAATTTTATCTATTATGTTTTCGTTGTTAGTTTGACCGGTGAGTTCCCCCAAACTATTCCACGCTTTTCTTAATTCAAATGAGACAACATCCATTGTCATATTATCTAAATTGTTTAGAGCATTATTGAGACTCTCTAGTGCAGTTTTTACGCAGTCAATGTGACGTAAATTAGTTAGATATAATTTGTTTGAATCAATTTCAGTTTTAACCGTTTTGTCAAAAATTAATTGTTTTAAAGCGTGGATATTTTCACCAGTTTTTGTGGAAATGTAAAATTTGACAGCATCTTTTTTATCAATCAAATCACTCTTATTGTAAATATCTATGGTTGGTTTTGTGGTTTTTATATCGTTGTTTTGTTGATTGTCGTGTATTCGCAAGACTAAGTCTGCGTTATTTAATGTATTTTTTGCACGCTCAATACCGATATTTTCAACAATATCTGTGCTTTTATGAATTCCAGCGGTATCATACAATCTAAAAATTATTCCATTGTAGATATATTCAGCCTCCACAACATCACGAGTTGTGCCCGCAATGTCTGTAACAATTGCTTTTTCGCTGTTTGTTAGCGTATTCAACAAGCTAGATTTGCCAACATTTGGCGGTCCTATTATTGCCACCTTAACACCATTTTTTATAATAGAACCTGTTTCAGTTGTCTGTATCAAGTCGTTTAAGTCATCTATTAATGCTTGGATTTTTGTTTTTGTATTTGATTTTTCTTCCAGTTCAAAATCATATTCTGGATAATCAAGTTTTGCTTCTATTTCTGCTAAAATATCAGTTAGCGCCATCTGATTTTTATTAATTCTTTCACGCAATTTTCCATCTAAAAGGTTAGCGCCTATTCTTGCTTGTGCTTCTGTTTCTGCGTTAATTAGGTCCATAATACCTTCCGCTTGATCAATCGATATTTTTCCATTTAAAAAAGCACGTTTACTAAACTCTCCCGTGTCTGCATAGACTGCTCCAAGTGAAATACATTCTTTAATAATTTGTTGAGCCAAGAAGTATCCACCGTGTGATTGTATTTCGACAACATCTTCGCCTGTATATGAAAAAGGTGCGCAAAAATAAACAACTAAGCAATTATCAAAATAGTCGTTAATAAAAACTTTTTTAAGATACATTTTTCTAGGTTCAAAATTTTGATTAGAATGAGTTATTTTTTGTAAGATTTCTTTTGATTTTTCTCCACTAATCCTAATTACAGCCACACCACTATTCCCAGCTGGTGTAGATAATGCCACTATAGTATTCATATGATGATTATAGCATAAAAAAATAAAAAAAGATAGATAAATATAAAATTAATGTATTAGTTTTTTAATTTTTTAATTAAAAACTATAATCCGAAGTATTAATTAAATTCTTATTATTGATTATTTATTTTTTTGTATACTTATTCTTAATATTGTGTTGTTACAATATTGTAACAAGTGTATATTATTAAAAAGTAAATAAATCATAATTTATAAAAACGAGTAAAAAAACACTTAAAATTATAAATTTTATATATTTTTTTGTTTTTTTAGAAAAAAATCGATATTTTGATTGCCAAAACGAAAAAAAAGTTTTATTATTATTTTAGGAGAGATTATGGGGAAAATTATTTCTATAACGAATCAAAAAGGCGGAGTTGGTAAAACTACAAGTTGTGTAAATCTTGCCTCTTATATTGCGGATGTTGGATATAAGGTATTACTTATAGATTTGGATCCACAAGGCAATGCATGCACTAGTGTTGGTGTAGAGGCAGAAAAAGGCCAAGCAACGATTTACGAAGTTTTATTAGGTGAAGCATCTATCGATGAATCTACATATCAATCCGAATTAAAGAATTTAAAGGTTATACCGAGCACTGTGGATTTAGCCGGCGCAGAAGTTGATTTGGTATATATGGACAATAGAGAGAATATACTAAAAGAAGCGCTACAAAACTACAAAGCGCAGTATGATTATATTTTTATTGACTGTCCACCATCTTTAGGGTTACTTACTGTTAATGCTTTAACTGCTACTGATACAATTATCATTCCTATTCAGTGTGAATATTTTGCTTTGGTTGGCTTAGGTCAACTTATGAATACTGTAAGATTAATTAAAAAGCATTTAAATCCTAATATTGAGATTGAAGGTGTGTTGTTAACAATGAAAGATAATCGTAGTAATCTTGTTTCGCAGGTGTCTGATGAAATACGAAAGTATTTTGGAGATAAGGTGTATGACACGTTTATACCTAGAAATATTAGATTAGCTGAGAGTCCTAGCCACGGCAAACCTATCATTTTATACGACAATAAAAGCAAGGGAGCTATCGCCTATAAGTCACTGTGTGATGAATTTTTAAGAAAACAATAATATTAAAATAAAAAAAATATGTTCTAGTAACATATTTTTTTATTGCAATATAAAATGTGAATATCGTATCAAGACATTATTATTAAAGTTAATTCAAAGTCAACATATAACTTAAATGTATATTTAATTGTTAAATTATCAGTAATATTTTAATAACACTAGTTTGTGCTTTTTATATCAATTTAGTCAGATTATATAGTTTGTATTACATTCAATCAAAATTATTCATATAAACAAATTTTTGATTCTAGTATGAGACTATTGATTTTGTTCCACGTGGAACAATAAGAATAATTTTTACAATAAATAAAAGGCATATGTTGTTAATAATTAATTTTATTGAATATATAATAAAATTTTTAAGAAATTATTTTTGTACTAAAATAACAATACTATATAATAATCAAGCTAATATTATATCAGTATAAAAGTTATAGTTATAAAAAGATAAATTATGAAATATTTTATAATAACATAAATAGACAATTAGATATTAGATAATATGGGGTTATTATAATGAATTAATATGAAATACTTAATATTTGTCATTATTTTTGCAAAAACATAATTTATTTTAGTATTATGTTAATAATTTAATAATTATCAAATATTAAACTATTATAAAATTAATTTTAATGTTCCACGTGGAACATTTGGAATTATTAAACTGTATAAATGCTAATATGTAGTTATAAAAAATAGAAATAATATAATTGTTATTTAATATAAATATTCTAAGAAAAACTAATAAATTCAAAATTTTCTTTTTAAATTATTGACACGCTATTTAAAAAGTTATATAATTATAATAGTTTACAAATAAATATATGTGAGAAAAAATGGAGGAAATATATGAATAATTCAAATAGAGGTTTAGGTAGAGGTTTAGAAAGTTTGTTGAAGACATACGATGAAGAAGTTGAAAAATCAAACAGACCTGAGAAACATGAACCTATATCTAATCTAGATATTAGACGTGGAGAAGTTCAAAAAATAGATATAAATAAAATATATGCCAATCCTAATCAACCTAGAAAAGTTTTTGACAAAGAAAGTTTAAATGAATTAGCTGAGAGCATTCGTATACATGGTTTAATTCAACCTATTATTGTCAATGAAATGCCAGATGGTTATACTATCATTGCAGGTGAACGAAGATATCGTGCTTGTAAACTATGTGGATTGAAAGAAATTGATGCCATCGTAAAAAATTATACTAGTAAACAAGTCGCAGAGATTGCCATTATTGAAAACTTGCAAAGAGAAGATCTTAATCCAGTTGAAGTTGCAAAAGGTATAAAAAAATTAATGGATGAATATGGATTAACACAAGAAAAAGTGTCTGAGCGCTTAGGAAAATCAAGATCTGCAATTGCTAATACGCTAAGAATTTTGTCGTTATATCCAGAGGTGCTTGAATTGGTCGAAAAAGGTAAAATATCTTTTGGACACGCAAAAGTTCTTTGTGCTGTCACTGATTATGCTCAACAATTAATTTTAGCAAAAAAGATAGCAAAGGATAAACTGACAGTTAGGAATTTAGAAAAAGAAGTTGAAGATATCTTAGGTAACAAGAAAAAAAAGAAGGTTACAAAACTTCCTAGTGATGAATTACAAGAGTTTATATATGAATTACAAAGAAAGCTTGGAACAAAAGTGTCTGTTATAGGAAATAGCAAAAAAGGAAGAATATATATTGACTATTATTCACAAGATGATTTAGATCGAATTTATGACATAGTGTTAAAGCGCTAATTGAAAAAAATCAACATTTTAGCGCACTAATTATTGTTTTTTAAAAATATAAGCGCATACAATCTGATTTTTTAAAAAATATAAGCGCTTATTTTTTTAAAATATATTTTAACAATACATATCACACTTTTTATGAGTTAGTTAAATATTAATTTTTAGCATCAACTGATTAATTTATTAAAGTTAAAATTTAAGTGTAAAAATCATTTAAAGTTGAAGTTACAATAAATTATGTTTTAATCTGCATTTTTAAATAATTGCATTAATAAATTTGAAATGATATTAGCAATATCCAATGTATATAGAGCAAAAGATGATATAATATATATAATTTTTAAAAAAATTAAAGATTGCAAAATTTTTTAGTTATTATTTGAATTGTTGCGGACATTAATGCGTAAAAGATAAAAAAATTAGTACTTGAAAAGAATATAATTTTGTGGTAAAATATAAATATGGGAAATATTGTTTTTAAAAAATATCAAAATGATTTTAATAAAGAACTAAATAGTTGGCAACTAAAAGAAATAGATGCTGGAGAAAATGGTTTGGAACAATTTGTGGTTATGAAAGGGTCATTGTTAGGTGATTATCTTGAATTTATCAATAGTGAACTTGATGGAATCAAGGTTTATTTAGCAATGGATAATAAAAACCTTATAGGTTTTTTGTGTTATTCAAAGCCTAAAACAAACCATATTCATATTGAAATTTTAGGAATTAATCCAGATTATAGAGGGCAAGGTTATGCAAGAAAAATGTTGATTAGTTTTAAAAATTTAGTGTCAAAGCATAATGAAACTAAGTTGACTTTATCTGTTAATAAAAATAATATGGCAGGTATTGCATCTTTTTCTAAGGTGGCAACATTATGTGAAGAACAAAAAAATACAGATTATATTGATTTTATATTATAAATGTGCTTATTTTCTTTTATAATAAGACTGACAAAATGACTTAATATTAAAGAGTATATAAATTTATAGAATATTTGTAAGAAAAATTAAAAAATCAGCGATGTGAAAACCGCTGAAATGCCCTAAAATAAAGGGTTTTAGTGGTGCGTCCTAAGGGATTCGAACCCCTGACCGTTGGTTCCGTAGCAAGCACTTTAAAATACTATAATTTACTCTTTTTGCACCATTTTATATCGTATTTTATCAAATACTAAAAAGCCTAAACCCCTTATAAAATAAGGCAAATAAGCTTTTATTTTTTACATATAACACCAAACAAAAGCAAAACATAAAGACACATCACAAAACAACACAATTTTCACAAACTTTGCAAAAATCAAACACAAATTCGTAGACAATGGCGAAATTTAAATTTTCTATAAACTAATTTTTTTCTATAGTAATAATTTTCATGCTGCAAATCAAAGAAATTAACCCTTTTTTATTAAACAATGCGTCATTATGACAGATTTAAAAATTCTTAACAACATAACATACGTAATTACGAATTTTGTTACATTTTTTTATGAATTAATTAACTTTATTGGCTATATAGTAAAAATGTAAAAAATTAAAAACTAAAAATTATTAAATTTTGATATCTTATATAAAAAATAATAAAATTTACTGAAAAATGTGGTATTATATAGATAATGAAAAAAGATAAATTGATAAGAATTTATTATAAACTTATTGAGAAACAGAATTTATTTTTCTTAAATGGTAATTCATTTAATCTTTTTTTGCTACTAAAAATGCATTTAATAAAAAGAAGAATTTTTAAAAATTTAGATAGTGACACCACTGAAAAACTTGTTCTCGATAAAATATTAAATAAAATAGACAACAATCGCAATTTAAAAAAACTAGCAAATATTTATAACAAAAAGAAATCTGTAGAGTCACTACAGGCATATATATCTTATAAAAACAAGTTATCTAAGGGCTTTGGATTTAATAACTTCCAAGAGGTAATTATAAAAAAAATTTCTTTATATTCCCATTCAAGGATGGATATTGATGAAATGATAAAAATTAATGATTTGTCAAGTTTAAATAATTGGTTAAAAGAAAATATATATCAATATGGGGCTCAATATGGT
>CASFFJ010000036.1 GCA_949293915.1 uncultured Christensenella sp. | reverse complement strand
TTCTAAATACGTGTCAGTAGTAGGTCAGCAAAGTAATAGTGGTGGCGATAGTCAATATCTCTCAAAAGATCTCACAGAAACGGATGCAAATATCACACGTTGGCAAGAGACAATAACTGAGAATGGACGTATCCGTGAATACGATTATTTTGTTAATGACTTTGTTACATATACGCTCACATTTACAGATTCGCAACAAGATGGATATTTTGAAACAAGCAGTTTAGAGATATCCACAATTAGTGAAAATTTAAAGATTTTACCAGTTTTTGACCATATTTATTATAATGTTGATGTTACGAGTTTTTCTGATATCGCAAATTTTGGGACAATCAGTGAAACTATTGGAGATATAACAATATACAGCGACACTAAAACATCTGATTCAACAACTAACGAATCAGAATATACTAAAACTTTTGCTAAAATTGATGACAATTATTATTATGTAGGCACAGTTTATTCAAATGGTACAAATTTTTATACCAAACACCACACACTTGAAAGCACGCCTACTGAACAAAAAATTGATTTAATTAATGGTGCGTTTAGAATAAATGTCAATGTTGATTTTGATTTAAATATTGCATTTAACGCAGATGAAATTGCAACCAATAGTCGAAATGTAGTGGTTAATTCGGTCAGTTTGGATGATACTGAGTTGACAAAAATTTTGGCTGGAGATAGCACAAAAAATAGTGTGATTGTCAATCCACATAATACATATAAAAACACAATCAATTTAAATATAAACATTGATTTAACACGTGCAAGTGGACAAGCTGAAAATGATGATTTTGTATTGACTGTTGATTATGATGAATTGTATTTAATTGATGTTGGCATTAAAATTGATGACACAGTTATCGATAATACACATACTGAATATGAATTGATAATGGATTCGCTGACATTACATAATACATTCTCACGCATAGATATTAATAGATATTTTATTTTGAACGATAGCGAATTAAGATTAACCGCGGTTAAAGATATAAGAGCAACTATTGATGGACAGCAATATTCATATTTTACATTAGTATCAATTGATGGCGAATCAACTGATGAAAAAAACTATTCAGGCGCAATAGAAAATTTTGCAGTAAGTGTAGAATATAGTTCGTTAAATTATTTAATCGATTTTAAATTTGTGCTTAAAAATGACAATGGTTATACTGAATTTAATGAAGGGTTTAATCTAGAACAGGCTTTCAGCTTAAAGCGTGGCGAATCTAAAACCATTACAAAGACAGATGTGTCTAATAATGTTGGTTATAAATTTTATGGATTTGCACGCTCTACGCTCGAACTAACTGAAAACACCAGTTTTGATGTGACAATTGATAACGCAAAACCAAAAGGCGAAACAATACTTATGGTGTATACCGAACTAGATTATGTGTTAAATCTTGTAGGTTTTGACCAAATTAATTTAACAAATCTAAAAGGCGAAACAATTTATCCTATTGCCAGTGCAGAATTGTTGGTTGGTGGCAATAGTTATTTATTAGATGCGGATGCGCTTCGTACAGCTGAACAGGATGCAGACACCGGATTAAAAACAATTGCATTTGATTCAACATTAAATATCAATGATTCTTTATTAGTTGTTGTGACATTTAACGATGGATTTATCGCTAAGGGATTTAAATTTGCTCAAACTGATGGGGAATATTTATCGACTGAAAATTCAGTCACATTTTCATTGTCTCAACAATTATTAGCAAATATAGTTAACAATCAAATCAATTTAGTTATTGAAGAAGATTTTGTTAAATATTCTTTTGTTTATTATATTGACACAGCGACTGATTTAAATTTCACTGATAAAGTTATAATGGCGGATATTGATATAAATACTGACACTTACGATTATGTGACTAAAGAATATGAATATGTTTATTCAGTTTATGATTATGAAGAGACAGACTGGCAGACTAATTATGATAAATATTACATATTGCAAGGTGAAGAATATATTCTAAACACAAGCAACATTTATAATAATACTATTACATATTATCGTGCCAAAGTGACTAACCTAACTTTGTCTGGTCTGAGATTGTATGATGAACTCGTTCTAAAATCCACACCTATTAGTGTATTCGATGAAGAAAAGAATTTGGATTATAAATACATATTCGTGCGTTATACGCAAGATAATATGACAAATTTACCAAGCGAAAAGATAGAAATTTCAGCAGATGATTTTTATTACACGCACACGACTAATATTTTAAGAGACAATACTATTAGAGTTGTATATTCTGTGCCTAATACACAACTAAGAATAAGTGTTAATTATGCTAATGCTTATGATTTAAACAACGTTATTGTGTCAAAAGCAGATGGTAGTATAATTAATAAAATCATTGATGGGGTGGATAGTTATTATATTATCAATACAGGCGAAACGATTACGATTAAATTAAAAGAAAATAATGAAGACAATGTTATTGCTTTTGGATATCAATTAAATGGATATACTTTGAATATCAATAACACACCAATTGAGACAGAAACGACAGAACAGCAATATGTTTTTGATGTGACCAGTACAGGCTTACACTATCTGACCATTAATTTTGAATTAATTGAATATAGGGTATCGGTTGAACAATATGGCGCAGGCAAGAATGGCGAAAAAATAAATTTTGTAAGCAATGGCGAAACAAATGATTATATAGTGGTAAGCGATGAAGGATTTAGTTTGGATTATGAATTGCCAGAACGTTATTATGTGGGCAAATTCAGTGTGTTGTTAGGCACGGATTTTGTAGAGCAAGAAAACTTAGCGCAAACGAATGAAGATGAAAACACTAATTATTCTCATTTATTTATTGATGAAGAATTAATTGCATTATTAAATACTTATGCTACACAAGTGGTAGGAGAAAAATATTATAATGTACTGTGTAAAGTTGAATATTATATTCATACCTACGATATATTAATAGATTTTCAAATAGTTGATGCTAAAAATAATGATAGTGATGATAGAATATTGACTCCACATTTTAATTTATCATATATTTTTGATAACAATCCTTTTTTAGAAAGCGCTAGCATAGAAGGTAGAACAAATAGTTGTATCAACATTCCGTATGGAGTGGAAGTTAACATAGTATTAGATGGCACGATTCGTACTGGAATGAAATTTAATAGATGGGCATTTTCTAGTGGGGCAAGTTTAGGCGCTGGTTATTCAGAAATCAGTTCTACAACTTTGACCATAGATAAAATAACACAAGATTTAAACTTTATATATGCGTGGAATTATCAACCATATACAATCAAAGTAGAGATAGTAAACGTTGAAGGAGATAAAGTTGGCGACCCATATGTTTTAGTAAACGATAAAGAAAATAGCTCAAATAAGCGCGAAAACAGCATTACACTTTATGATAAATTAACAGTGCAATCAAATGGGTTTAAAGCAAATGGATTTATATTCAAAAATTTCTATTATTATGTAGATAAATATGTTCCATATGAATATGAAGAAAACGATTGGGCGATTAATTATGCAAGTTATTATGTATTAGAAAACAACAATTATGTTTTAAACAATGATTCGGTTTACGATGCTGAGAACGCTTACTTTGAACTAATTAACGATTTTAAAGTAAATTATAGTGATAATTATTATTATGAAGATATTTTCGATATAGTAAATTATAAACTAAACGCGAAAGGCGAGATTGTAATTTATGTTGAATACAAAGAATTTGAAGTTAAGATAAAAACTTCTAACAATATTGCAGGCGATTTGTCATTTAATATTGGGGATTTAAAAGATATATCACCGGAAGATATCACATCTTATATAATCACAGCGACAGACAAAACAACTGGAGAAGAACGTATACTCAATGAAGATGCTAGTGCAAATTATAAAGATATCATAAATATAACAATGTCATATAATACAGTGCAATTGGATGATTTGACTTATAATTTCAGCGCAGGTGTGTCATTGATTGCAATTAATTATTTAGATGTCTATCCAAACTTTTCATATGATGAACAAGGTCAAGTTGTAATTAGCATTGATTTAAGTAAATATCTGTCTTCAGTTGATAATAGTGGTAACTTAATCGTTAATTATATTTTTAACGTTAAAGAGTTTAGTGTTATATCCACTAGCAATGTACAAGATGAAAGTTTTTATGAAAGTAATAAATTTTACACCACTTATAACAATACAATTTTTGGATTTAATGGCGAAAGTATATCAAATGGTAAAGTTTCAGTCACAAACACTTCTCAATTCTTAACAAAAACTATGTTGTCTTATTCAAAAGATAGTGCAAACAATAATAAATTAACATATGATGGCTACGAAGATTATTTCTATATAGATAGTGTAAAAATTTATTTAGGGTTAAATAGGGCTAGATTAATTGATCCAATAGATTATGCTAGATATGGTATTGAAGTTGAGTATACCACTGCGACATTTACTGGCGGAACTAATGCTAGTGGAACATTCGGTGGAGAAAAAAGCGTAACTATTGTAGATTATATTAATGTTAGAATGGTGGCAAATTTATACATTGAATATCAGTTAAATGCTATACTTTATTTTAGTGGCGAAGCGGAAGTTAGTGAAGATGGAGAAATTATATTCAGCAAAGAATATTCGTGTGACTTAAATGCTGAAGGTGTTGGACAATATTTGACAATTGGTTCGACAGATACAGATGACATTCAATCGGCTGAATTTATTATTGAGTATATTGAAAATTTAGAGTATAAATTAATTGATGATAATGGTGATGAATTTGATTTGACTAGCGAATATCCAACAAATGTTGGTAAATATTTAGTAGAATTATCATTTAATAATTTATCTGAATATCCTTGGCTGTCAACGATAAAATTAAATTACACAATTTATCTAATTATTTATGAGAAAACTGTATATCTCACATACCAGCAACCGCTTGAAATATATGAAAAAATTTATGATGGCACTTCTGATTTTTCTGACTCATCATTATTAAGTTTATTAATGATAACTGATGGCAAGAATTTAAATTTAATGTTAAATAATAGCAATTTTCAAATCAATGTGGATAGTAATAACTTCAAAACGACTATCACAAAGACCACAACTGATGGAGAGATTAGTGAATTTAATGTAAGCGAAACAGCATATAATTTAAAATGGACAAATTTAGCATTAAATGATGATATTGTGTTTAATAAAAATTTTAGACTCGATAACGATCAGTTGATAATGAGAGGTGTTATTAAAATCAACAAAAAATCATTAAACATAGTTGGCTTAAATATAAGAGATAAAGTTTATGATGGTACAGATAAAGTTTATATTAAAACTGATGCAAATATTTCACTTTATGGAGTTGTAAATAGTGGAGAAGTTTCACTTATTGTTGAAAACATTCAAATGAACTATCAAGATGTAAACGTTGGAGAAAACAAACAAATTTACATAAATACAGATAAAGCCTTAATAGGTTCGGGCGCATCTAATTATTATGTAAATCCACTCTCGCTCAGCTCTAACATATATCCTTATTCAATCACAGCAAATATTAAAGGTTTAGGCAATATAACATTAGAAAACAGAGCAGGATTGACAGATCCAAGCAAAGTTGATGCCATTCCTATTGGTGCATCTCTTAAAGTATCAGTTATTTATCCAGACACAACCGAATACGCCAGCATTTATGATTATATATCAAAATTTGTATCAAGCGATAATATATTTGCAATTGGCTATACGCTATCGTATGTAATTGATGATGTTGAGAGTAAAGTCTCTAATGATTTAACCTTAGTTGTGCCAACAGTTAAAAGATTGCTTAGTGTTGTATGGAATACAAACGAACTTGCTGGCGAACTTGAATATACAGAAGAAAACGGTAATATTGTTATAGAATTAAATCAATTAAATACTAGCGTTCAAAATATCATTTTAACACAGCAAAGAGTATTATTTGAATTGTGGCAGATAATTCTAATCATTGCCCTTTTGATATTGCTTATAATTATTATTATAATAGTGGTTATTGTGATTAAGAAAAGACGTGAATTAAAATATAAAGATTACGATAAAATTTAGGAGAGAGTTATGTTTGAATGCAAATATAAGTTTAGTTTGGATGATAATATAAAATGTGCAAAATATGTGTATAACTCACAAAAACGAAAGCAAGACAAAATTATAGCAATTTTATTACCAATTTTATTTGTTGGGATGCTGGCATTATTGATAGTTGATATAGTCAATGACAAAAGTATTGTTTGGGATATAGTATTACTAGTGCTATTGGCGATATTGCAGATTATGTATTTAGTTATGCCAGCAATGGTTATTAGGCAGACAAAAAAATCATATAAGTCACAAGATTTAGGGAATATGGATAATGTAAAAATCATTCTTGACCCTAATAGTAATATGTGTAATTTGTCTTTCCAAAAAGGGGATGAAGAAATCGGCAAGAAAGCTTTACCTTTAAAAACACTTACTAGTTACATTGAAGACAAAGATGATTTAATTTTAGTATTCAACAATATTGAGTATGTGTTAATAAAAAAAGATGCGTTAACAGGCGACTTAAATAAATTAAAATCAGTTTTAAAAAAAGCTATGGCAAAATCTAATAAGTAGGTAAAAATGTTTAAATGTAGTTATAAATATAACGAAGAAGACAACGTTATAGGCACTGTATATACAGTGCAAAAAAATTCACAAAAATTAGCGTGGTTCAAATGGCTTATGCTTGTTTTGTTAGCTATGAATATTGGTCTACTCATTTGGGATATTTACGACCACGAAAGCATAGTGCTTGATGTTATTTTATTATTATTGGTTGTCATAACAACAATATTAATATTTTGTTGGCCTATATTGATTAAGTATATGGCAAGAAGAACTTTTCAAAAACAAATTGCAGATAAAGATAATATTTTAATCATAATGGATGAGTCAACATGTGCTGTTTCGTTCTTTAAAAATAATATAGAAGTTGCTAAAGAGATTTTGTCTTGGAATCAATTGACAAATTATGTAGAAGATGATTTAAGATTGATTTTAATGTTTAACTTAAAATTTGTAGTTATTAGAAAAGAATTTTTTATAGGCGAATATGATTTGTTTAAAAAATTAATTGATAAAAATTTATCTGATAATTCAAAGGCAAAATAAAATTTGATATAAGAATAAAAAATTTAGGTTTATTAACGACCTAAATTTTTTGTATAAAATATTTAAATTTTTAAATATTATCTTCATCTTTAACACGATGTGTTGGTGTAGGTGTTGAACTATTGTAGTTCAAGCTATTGCCATTTTTTTCAAAACCTTTTAGTATTTTTGCATTTTTGGTGCGTAATCCAATGTCGCGACGACAATTCAATTTAAATTGAGCTATTTGTGCAGAAGTTGGAGTGAATGTTTGATTGATTGTGATATTATAAAATTCATCAGCAACACGCACATCGGTGACAACGCAAAGTAATTCATTATAACAGTCTTTTGCAACATTTATAAAATTAGGATTCTGCAAAATAGATGGATTCTTCTCAACATCATCTATCATTTTCAATGCTTTTTGTATAGCTTTGTTTTTCAATTCGAAATTTTTATCAAAAAGTATTACATCTTTATCCAAAATATCTAAAATATTTTTTCTTGTTAAAAATATAATTATTACAGCAAATATTGATACAAACAATCCAGCGACACCACCCCACATTGCGATTTGTTCCCACATATTAATACCCCCTAAGATTATTTATAGTATATCATTTTTTTAAATATTTACAAACGAAATCATCTAATAATAAATAAAAATCTTGTAAATTAATGTAAAATTTTCTGTTTTGATTGACTTTTATCTAGGCAATTGTTATGCATTGCAGTTATATTAGACAATAACTCTTAAGTGAGTATTGTTGTTTAAGTTGATAAAGTCCTTTTTTATTTTAATTAATTAATTT
>CASFFJ010000035.1 GCA_949293915.1 uncultured Christensenella sp. | reverse complement strand
CATATTTTACAATTAATGTTGATGCGCTAGAGCCATTAACTTCTTCTATCCATTTGGTTGTAGGTGTAGTATTAAGACCAGTTGTTTCAAACGCAGAAGTTCTATCTTCTGAAATTGATATATCACTAGTGATCTCTGTCATATAACTCACATTATAACTGCCATCTTCATCAACATATTGAATATTATTTAAACCATATATGATTGTTGAATTAGTCTCATCATTATTTTGGATTTTATATGATAGAATATATAACAAACCTTCATTATTAGCACTCGCATCATAGCCTAATAAATTATATTGAGTACCGCTATATAGTTCAGCTCTATAATCAATTAATACTGCGTTTGGCGATACTTTTATTGTTTTGGTTGTAACTTCTGCATTGTCTAATTTAAAGGTCAAACTATATGTTCCCGGATTATCAAATGTATGTATAAATTGAGAATTATCATTTGGTGATATTGTTGCAATATCAGTTGTACTACCATCAGTATTTTTAATTTCAATTTGAAATGCTACACTTTCTGTCTTTTTTAATAAGAATATTGGTGTATTTGTGCCATTATATGATTCAGAATATTGTTCAGCCAACAGAACGCTTGTACCAACATATACCGCATCCGATCTCCAATTAGGATTCACATCAACAGTCACACTATTAGTAAAAGTAACATTGACAATTTTTTGCCCAGTTATTGTGACAATATTAATCGGTACATTAAACGTTGTATAAGCATAACTTGGATTTCTGTCTAATTGCCAATAACCTGCATTTATTGATAATTTTAATAGATAATTTTCTTCATAAGTTTCGCTTTCATCATCAGCTTTAAGCACATAAGTAGTTGTATCATCTGATATTAATTTGACACTACCTGTACCACTATAAATACTATTAGCATCAATCTCTGCTGTGATAAAATCACTAGTTAGCGGAATGACAGTTTTTACATAAAGATTGTCTTTATTTTCTTCAAATTCTTCTAATGTTGTTATTGATACATTTACATATTGTCCATTCTCATTTTTGTAATAGTTTGTACCTTCTAGATAAGAATCAGCCTTTTCGTAATAAGTATAATCTATAATAGATTCGTTTAGTGTAATTGAATTGTTTTCTATTTCTTTGTCAGAAACAGTCAAAACAAAATCATTGTCAATATCAATTATTATTTTTATATATCTAGTGATTGGACCCGCGGTCAATTTCATAGTTGTATTGCCAATACTAATAACTTTGAATTCGTATTGATTGGTTGGTTTTTCTGGTATTTGTGAACGCTCTTGACCTTCTGTGTCAGGCGTAGGTGTGCTGGTGTTTACTATAGTAAATATACCATTATCATTTGATGCAAATTCGATAGAATATTTTTCGTTAGCGATATCAGGGTTTATGTTAAAAATTTCTAGAAGTTTAATGATATCTGTAGTTTCAAATATAGTATCGTTATTGTCTATCAAATAATATGAATACGTATAACCACCATCATAACCAACCGCCACTTTTATGTAAAGTTGTTCATTTAAGTTAGATAGTTCATTGCTAAGATTAGCGGAGTATGAATTTTCTGGTATACTTATCACAATGTTCTCAGGTGCAGTACTCTTGATATATAGCGGTTGTGACTCTAACTCCACCCCATTGTAACTAAATACAATGGTTAAATAATAATCATCTCTATAAAAACTCTCTACATCAAAACTAATTTTAATACCCGGATTAACCGCTGAAATATTTTGCTCAATGTTAGCTTCTATTCCATTAAAATTGTCTGCAATAAAATTAGTTAAAAGACTAGAATTCGCATCATACAAATTCCCATTATTATCATAAAGTCTTGCATTGATACTATATTGTGTTGTGCCAAGCGCTAAAATATCTTGTAGCATTAATGAATTAGCAGAAGTAAAGTATGCAATGCAATCAGTGGTGTTCTCGTATACCACATATTTACTGCCATCAATAGTGATTTTTGTAGAATCGGTTGTATCAAAACTAGATTCGACAATACTATTGTTAAGCATATAATAAACATTTATATCAATTGCTTTATCAGCTGTTAAATATGATTGATTAACTATAGATTGTATTGATATAGATTGTATTGTTTCATCTTTAATTTCAAATCTATCAAAATTGTATGTATTTTCGCCTATAATAATTTGCGTACGACTATCAATAGATATAAATGAAAAGTCTACATTTTCGCCATTTTGTTCTGCAACAAATATATTATTTTCGCTATCATAAGTTAATATCACTTCACTCGTTGTGTCATCTGCGTTTTTTAATGAATATACAAATGATATTTGAGGATATAATTCTTTCTCAATAGTGTCTTCTGCAGTTTTCTTATACGCGTTCTTTAATTGCAACATATAAATTTTTGTGTCTTGATTAGTTGCGCCAGCGCGTACACGAACATTATTTACAAAATCTACACCATTAAAATAACCTACTAGACAATACGTGTTTTCATTAACAGTGTATGTAACATTTTCTAAAACATCAATATCATAATGTCCACCTTCTTCGACTACTGGTGTCACAAACACGCACGCATCATAAGTACCAACACTAATATTTACAATATCACTAGCCTTTATTTCACTAAACATACGATTGTATTTATTGTTACTATCTAGTGAATAATCAATATTTAAGTTATAATTTGTTGCGTTAAATTCGTATGCTAAATCAACAACATTAAAACTAACATTAGCAGTAGCAAATTTATACGTACCAGAATTGTTGATGACTAAAATGCCAAGTTTAATAGTCTTGCTAGCATCTGGTTGTTCTTTAATTACAATGTTCCACGATTTGTCACTACCTGAATTGATAGGCCTGCTCACTGAATAGTTGAAATCGGCGTGCGAATAACTTGTGCTATTATCATCAGTTGTAACTTCATATAAATCTAAATAACATCCTGAAAGTAAGCGAACAAGTGTATAATTATTATTTTGATTAGTTCCATCAATTTTTAATACAACTACATCAGAATCTGATAAATATGTGCTAACTTCTCCTTGTTCATTACCATTTGATAAAGCTAAACTATCAACAATTATGTATTCATAACCTTCATTATCTTGAATAGTGTGTTGAGTTAAATTAATTTTATATTGTTTTTGATCTTGATATAAAATGTAAGCATTATCTACATTAGAAATAACGCCATTGACAATAAAGAAATCTGCTTCGTTCTTACTATTCACAAACCTAACATTTTTTGTTTCAAAATTGTCTTCTGTTAATCCAAATATCGTTTCATTATATCTAATGATTGTAGGGTTGTCGTATTCATCCTTCATTATAAGATTTAAATCATTATCATTCGCACCTTCAACTCCTGATTGTCCATCTAATGAAATATAGTTATTATCGCTATAAACGTTAAATCCTATATCTACATTCATTGTAACACTGGATATATCTGCGTTAACAACGGATATATTTATTATCTGTTTAGTCATCTCGTTGATTCTGTCAAAATTGGAATTGTTTGAATTATCTGTATCATTCAAATAGTCATTTTTAGCTTGATAAGTTGAAAATACAGCAACTATAAACTCATATACACCAGCCTCTGCTGATGAGAAAACATATTCATTTTCGCTATTTTTTGATAAGAATGAATATTCACTTAATGAATCATCATCAATTAAAACGTAGTCTGGGTCATTAGGGTTTTTATCCGTATCTAGATAATAAATCTCAACATCTTTTGCTGGCAAACTAGAGATAGGTTGCAATGAATGTTCTGGTACAGTTGTAAACTTAAAAGTTTGATCAACTCCTATACCTAATGTAATATCTAGTTCTTGTATTGAATTATCAACCTTATCTGTATCTAAATGTATGCTTGAAACTTTTCTATCTATGTAAATTTTTAAAGTATTTGATTTTATTTGATTCTTCTTGTCACGAGCAACAAGTGACACTTGACCATAATTAGTTTTATTAAAATGAGCATCAAGTCTATTATAATATTCAGCACGCTCATCAGCCGACATAGCATTTAATTCGCTGTTAGTTTTAAAATAATCAGTATTAAGTTTATAATATACCGGCTCATTACATTCAATTAAATAACGATTGTTGGTGGCAGTAAGTAATTTCTTGTTCTTGTCATACAATGTAATTAATTCTGCACCTATGTTGTTGTCAAAATATAGATAACAAGTTTTTTGGTTAACAGCATATTCGGCATCAGCATAACCATTGAGCGTAAAATTATACCAACTATCATTGCTTATGCCATCAAAAACAATAGTTTGCTCACTATCGACAAACTCTAAACGTTCAGGATAAATAATAGGCTTTTTAAATTTGCCCGCAATTGCCATTCCACCAATGACAACACCAGTGAAAGCTATCACTGAACCAACAACTATTCCAATAATTTTAAAAATTTTACTTGCTTTCATTTCCCCTACCTAAATGCAAATTTAAGATTTTAATCTTATTATCTACAAAATACTACAAAATAATTATATAATTTTATTTTTTTTATGTCAAACAAAACACGTTTAAAAATCAAACTTGATAAATTACAGTTAATTTCTAACAATAACGTAAATTAATAAAATAAATGCAATGAATTTTTATTAAAAAAATAATTATTAAAAATAGAAAATTATTAAAAATTTCAAAAATATTTATAAAAAAATTAAAATTTTAATGAAAATTAATAAAAATTTAATGAAAATTAATAAAAATATCATAAAATGTTTATTTTTCATTATGTAAAAATGATGATTTTTATTATTTCGAATTAAATGAAAAACTTAATAAAAATTTCTCTTTACAATCATTTGATAATTTGATAAAATATAAATATGAAAGAAAAATTTGATTATAAAAAAAGTTTAGGACAAAATTTTTTATTTGATAAAAATCTATTAAACGCAATCGCGCGAGATGGATTGGTTGAAAAAAATGATACCATTTTAGAGATAGGTGCTGGCGCAGGAACACTAACTGAAATCTTGGCACAAAATGCAAAAAAAGTTATTTCATTTGAAATAGATAAATCATTATTTGAAAGATTAAATTTGTTTGCACATAATTACCCAAATATAGAATTTTATTTCAACGATTTTATGCAAGCAGACATTGAAAAATTACATCTAGAAAATGCACGCGTAGTGGCAAATATTCCATATTATATCACCACTCCCATTATCTTTAAATTAATTGCGCATATTAATAAATTCAAGAGTATTCTTGTTTTGATACAAAAAGAAGTAGCCTATCGTTTCGCTAGTCAGTGTGGCACAAAAGAATATGGTATAACCAGTGTAATATTACAATCAATTTTTGATGTTAAAATCACACGAATTGTTGCTAAAGAAAACTTTACCCCACCACCAAAAATCGATAGTGCACTATGCTTGCTCGTACCACATAATAAATATAAAATTAATGATTTTAATGCGTTCAAAGAGTTGATTCACAAATCTTTTGCAATGCGACGAAAAACACTTGTTAACAATCTTGTAAAAGCCACATACGATAAAACCGAAATTCTATCAGCACTTAATCAATTAAACTATCCAGCAACAATTCGCCCTGAGCAAATATCTGTAGAAGACTTTATAAAACTTTATAATTTATTAAAAAAATAATAAAATTTTTTAAAAATACTAAAAAAATCAAATAGTTTTAGTATTTTTTATGTTTTTAATCTTTTTTTAAAAAAATTTATTTAAAAATTTTTATAGAGTGAACAACTTGAAACATTGTATATGTTAATATTTTAATTATCATATTTAACTTGACTTTATCTATAAGAATATGTTAAACTATGTAAATAAATTTTAGGAGATAATATGTTGGAAAACAAATATAATGCACGACAATCTGAAAACAAATGGCAAAATTTTTGGCAAGAAAATGATATTTATAAATTTGATAAAAACAGCAATAAACCAATTTATTCAATAGATACGCCACCACCAACTGTAAATGGTAAAATACATATTGGACATATTTTTAGTTACAGTCAGGCTGAATTTGTGGCGCGATATAAGCGTATGCAAGGCTTTAATGTCTTTTATCCTTTTGGATTTGATGATAATGGTTTACCTACTGAACTTTATGTAGAAAAAACACACGGAATAAAAGCGCACGAAGTCGGACGCGAACGTTTCCGTGAAATATGTTATAATACTGTGCAAGATCTAGAAGATGAGTTTAAAAAATTATTTATCTCTGTTGGCAATTCGGCTGACTGGAGCTTGATGTATCACACTGTTAGTAAAGAAAGTCAACGATTGAGTCAAATGAGTTTCATTGACTTATACAAAAAAGGCGAATCTTATTGCGCTCTATCCCCAGCATTATGGTGCACGAAATGTAGGACAAGCATTGCACAAAGCGAATTAGAAAGCAATGAGATGGAAACCACTTTTAATTATTTGCGCTTTTATATAGATGGTAGCGATGATTATGTAGAGATAGCAACCACTCGTCCTGAATTATTATGTGCTTGTGACTGTATATTTATCAATCCAAAAGATGAAAAAAATCAACACCTTTTAAACAAAAAAATTCGCATACCGCTGTATGATTTTAGCGTGCCAGTGCTTACTGATGACAAAGTAGATTTAGATAAAGGTTCAGGCGTGGTTATGTGCTGTACTTTTGGCGAT
>CASFFJ010000034.1 GCA_949293915.1 uncultured Christensenella sp. | reverse complement strand
TATTAATTTTTATTATTTAATTATTTTTTTATTTTCTATAATTTTATAATTTTTATTTTTAATATACCAGTAAAAGTATAAAAGCTTTTAACACCCAAACTATTAAACAGAACAAAATTGATAATACAACTAACGAAATCGAATAAATTAAAATATTGCTATTCATACTAAAACAAGTCTTTAAATAGAAAGGACTATCGCATATTGATAAGCAATCGGTTATAATCAGCATAAAAATCAATGCCAACATTATTATATAAACTATTAAAAATATCAATAATATCAAAACATTAAAAATGCCATATATCAATATTATACTAACAAATACAACCGCTTGACTGTAAATCAAATATAAATAAAATAAAATTGCAAGTGGATACAAAAATCGCCGACAACAACATAATATAATCACTATGAAATAAACAGCGATGGCTAAAATGCTACCAAACATAAAATACGCCACGCCGCAACTGCCTTTTAGGAATTTGATATATACAATATTGGCTAAGTCTATTGTCACAATCGCGCCATCAAAATTTATTGCAGCAATCACACCAAAAACTATTGCTAATATTGTCATAATTATTAAAAATATGAAAAACCCTGTTTGTCTACGCACACAAGCAAAGAAATTTGACAATATATTCATATAATTATTTATGAATTTTTAATTATTTTTAACACTCAGATTTAACAAAAAAAATATAAAAATCATAGCATAAAATAGATAAGGAGTATTATGGCATTTTTTGATTTTAACAATAGTTGTTGCAACAATAACATTTTCGATTCTAACAATTGCTGTTGTAGAAATAGCCCAATAATAAACAATAACATAGATAGAATAATAACTGGAGCGACTGGCCCAACCGGGCCGACAGGACATACTGGACCAACAGGCCCAACTGGAGCAACTGGACCTACTGGAGCAACTGGTGCAACTGGACCTACAGGACCTACTGGCGCGACAGGTGCTACGGGTGCTACTGGATTAAGCATAACTGGTCCGACAGGGCCTACTGGACCTACAGGACCAACCGGACCTGCGGCGACTGTGACTATTAGCGCGGTAGCAACATTTTCTTCGCCAGTCACGCGTGATGCAAATTATTCTTTAATAAAAACGGGCGAATATCCAATCGGGCAAAGCGCGATAACGCTAAATGGAAACACGCTTGTCTTAGCGCGCGGAAATTACCTTGTGCGATACAGCACTACCGCAACCAGCACAAATAACAGCGTTCCATCAATATATTTATCAATCAGTGGTCAACAACAATCTAGCACAGTTAGGTCTGGTTCGCCAGGTATAACAAGCGCACTATTTGGCGAAACAATCATATCTAGCACTAGCTCAACTTTGACATTGATACCTTCGTTTGCCGTTGGTCTGTCATACAGAAACACACACATAAGCATACAAAAACTAGATTAAGGTCTAGGTCTCAAATTTTGCAACAGCTCTTCTTTTCACTTTACGAAATCTTGTATTTAGCCAAAATATGAAATTTTGTTCATGGTTGTTAAGTATATTATCTTCTAATTTTTCGTTTAAGCACCAGCAACGATGCGCTATAATACACAATAATTTGCACAATGAAAATTATTATACATGTCACATCAATTATGCCATTGAAAATCATCCCATTAAAGAAAGTCATAAACGGTGTCATTGGGCAGCAGTATAAAATAATTTGCATGGAAACCGGAAATGTCTTAATATGGACCATGATAAGTGCAAAGCCATCATAGACAATAGTTATCTGTTTCTTGCCAACAGTGGACATATCTGGCATTTGTTTTATCATATCTTGTGTAACAACGACCTCTTCTGTCTTCCCATCTTGCTTAACCAGTTTTAATTTAAGCCCAACGATAGAAAAATTATCATTAAGTTCGTATACTGACTCATGCCCGTAAAAAGAATAATTTATCTCATCAGCCTTGTTAGAACAGCCAATAATTGAAAGCGGTGTTGCAACAACTAATGCTGATGCGAGAATTGAACCAATCAATTTTTCCTCATATTTTCTCCTTTTTGTTGATAATAGTGTAACATACCCCCCGTGTCAACCAAAAAAACGAATTTTTTCCATATTTTTCCAAAAAAATTCAAAAATTTTATCCACATTGAAATTTGCTTATTCCACGAACGCACACATTTTCGACCAGACATTCCAACAAGCCTCTGCCATACACTAGCCGAATTGACTAACAAAAACTAGATGATTTCATTTAGTCTTTATTGATTGTGGGCTTTCTTTGTTTCTTGTTTCATTTTGCGGACTGGTTGATAAACCCGGCAAAAAAGTTATTTTGTTAAGCATCTTAATACATATTATATTTTTTAGATTGTTGTTATTTTTTTATAAATTATCTTTAATTTTTTATTAAATTATCATTATATTGACAATGTGGCATTAAAATATTTTATTAAAATTTCAATATTTGTTTGATTAAAATATGATTTTATGGTATAATCAAAATTGATGCGGGTGTAGTACATCGGTAGTACGCGGGCTTCCCAAGCCTGTGAGGTGGGTTCGACTCCCATCACCCGCTCCAATTTGAATAATTTGTTGTTAAAAAACAAAATCAAATGCTTTACACTTAATATCAACTTTGCAAACTTTGATCACACCTAAAATTGATTGTTAAGTTAAATCAATATTTCGATTTTTTAATTTTTAATAAATTGAAAAAAGTTTTTAAAAAATCTTGACAATTAATTTTTTTTACTTTATACTATATGCGTATTTGGCGGTGTGGCTCAGCGGTTAAAGCAATCGGTTCATACCCGATAGATCGGTAGTTCGATTCTACCCACCGCCACCAATGTTTATAATTCATGACAAACTCCTCCCTTTTCTATTTGATGACAATGCTTATTTATCATCACATGAATATAAACATAACAAAGAGTAATACACTTGCGAAATTCTTCGCAAGTGCTACCTACTAGTTTATGGTCCCATGGTCAAGTGGTTAAGACACCGCCCTTTCACGGCGGTATCAGGGGTTCGAGTCCCCTTGGGACTACCAAACAGACTCAACTTCAACTAGATTTTGGTTGAAGTTTTTTTATGAGATTTTCAAGTCGATTTTTATATTTAACTTAGTTGTTATATCATTATAAATTGCTATTATAAATTTTTATAAATTGCCATTATAAATTTTTTATTAAAATATTATAATCAACAATTATTTCATCTCTATTTTTGAATCTTTTTAATGTCTCTTTAGTCCGCGCTTTGCCAAATTTAGAAAAGAAATTTTGAGATGAAAGCAATATAAATTCTTGTTTATTTACAGATTTTAAGTATGGACAATAATTTCTGATTAGCTCTATTTTAATTGTTTGTTGGAGTATGTCCCATTCATAACGGATAATATGGTTTTAAAACTATCGTCTTCGGCAGATTTGTTGTTGTGAAGTTGTCCACATTTTTCGCACTTATACTGGATAACATAGCCTTTTTTCGCATTATAATCAACGCCAATTGGAATTAGCAACCCCTTACATTCATTCTGCCTATCGCCCGGATTGATGTCAACGTGCAGTGAACACAAGCATTTGTTGCAATGGTCACGTGAAGAATAATTTAGTGTAGAGACAAACTCTCCACAATTAGCACATATAAAACTAGTATCATTTTTTTTAAACTTTTTATCCACCATCATCTCCAAAATTATAAATAAGAATAAATTTAACTCATTGAAAAATATACAACAAGCTTTGCTAAAAAATAGAATTATTGCACTAATTAGCTTATTATTCACTATTGCTAGTCACGACAATTATTAGCTTTGAAAATTTAATAATAAACATTTTTATATTTTAAAAACTAAATTATATTTTATATTGTTAATTTTTTTATTTTTAAAATATCAATTTTATAAATATTTTTATAAATATCTGTTACATCCATAGTTATAGATTTATTATAATCTAATTCTAAATCCGCACAAACTTCTTTTATAATATCCTCATTTTCTCCTTCAATCTCAAGATATGTAGGAATTAATGGCCATGTATCAATATCTATTTCTGTATTTTTATACTTAAATTGATGTCTTTTATTTTCTTGATAGTTTCGCTCTTTTAAACCTATCTTTTTTAAAATTGTGTCCATTTCATCAAAATCATTAACTATAACTTCTGCTTCCTTAGTTCCATCAATTTTTGCAGAATTGATTTCTTTAACAGTCAAAGTTGTTTTTTCTCCATTAGTTCGCAGTCTAAACCAACTATTAGGTTGAGGATTGATTAAGTCAAATGTTTTTCTAATTTGTAACCAATTACCAATTTCAACTGCTCCTAGTTTGTGCAATTTTTGTAATAAATCATCTTTGTTGATTTCTAAAAATCTTACTTCATATTCAGTTTTCATAAATCTCCTATAATAAATATAAATTTAAATTTTTTTAAGATATTTCTAAATCATTATAATTTGCTAATTAAAGATTAATATTTTTATTTTGTTGATTAAAATTAATTATTTTGTTTTTTCACCTAAATCAATATGTTTATCAAAATAAACAGTATGTAAAAGTTGTTTTGCTAGTTCACTATTAGGTTTATTCAAAAAACTATTATATAAATTTATTATTTCAGTATTTTCGTATGAAGCACGCACAGCTAACGACTTATCTCGATTATATAGTGAATCAATTCGCTTTTGATTAGCAATATTTTCATCTACATTTTTTGGTTGTCCACCACCACCAATACATCCACCCGGACAAGCCATCACCTCAACAAAATCATAATGAAAACCTGACTTTATTCTATTTATAATTTCGCGCACATTCCTAAGCCCATAAACGACCGCTAACTTTAATTTTTTATCTTTAATTTCAATTTCTGTCTCTTTTATTTCTTTTAAACCGCGCACCGGCTTAAAATCAAGCATTAAAGAAGAAGGCTTTTCATTAGTCAAATACGAATAAGCAGTACGAACAGCTGCTTCCATAACTCCACCCGAATTACCAAAAATTACACCACCGCCACTTGCTTCTCCCATCAACTTGTCAAAACTACTATCTGTCAACTCTTTTAATTTAATTTTTTCTTCTTTTGCCCATTGGATGAGTTCGGTTGTTGTGATACAATAATCAGTATCTTTAATATCTAAACCTAATAATTTACCTGCTGAATTTATCTCAGTTCGCCTAATT
>CASFFJ010000033.1 GCA_949293915.1 uncultured Christensenella sp. | reverse complement strand
TGTATCAATTAAATCATTAATAGACACCGCTTCTGCAAATAACAATTATTCAATTTATGTACTTAATACTGGCTTGAAAGAGGAAAATATACAAGCCATAACTGAAATGCAAACAAAAAATGTTTCCATATCTTTTGTCGACCTTAATCATAAAATTAAAGATATTTATTCAAAACTCACTGCTCAATTAAGAGACTACTATTCTCCATCTATCTTCTATCGTTTGTTCATTCCTTCTTTATTCCCTAACTTAAAGAAAGCTTTGTATTTGGACTGCGATATAACGATAGTCAATGATATAGCAAACCTTTACAATCACAATTTAAAGAACAATTTGGTTGGTGCCATAGTAGACAATGTGGTCACAAGTAATGATATTTTTATCAACTATGCTGAAAACGCTTTAGGTGTATCTGGTCAAAAATATTTCAATTCTGGAGTTCTAGTAATGAATCTAGAAGAATTTAGAAAAAACGATATTGAAAACAAATTTTTATATTTGCTAAACAATTATAATTTTGGCACTGTTGCACCAGACCAAGATTATTTAAATGTTTTATGCAAAGACAAAGTTTTGTATATAGACAAAGGCTGGGACAGAATGCCTATCCCTGATGAAAATTTTGATGATAAAAATTTGCGTTTAATCCATTACAATATGTATCAAAAACCTTGGAGATATTCAAATGTTTTATACGAAAATTATTTTTGGGATGTTGCAAAAACCACTAAATATTATCAATTCTTCATTGACACAAGAAATGCTTATACAGAAGAAATGAAAGCGAATGATTCATTGGCAAGTGCAAAACTTTTAGCTTATGCAAAAAATATTGCATCTGACCCTACAAACTTTAAAAATACTGTAGAAAGAGAATCTCATTTAATAGCAATTAAAAATCACTTGCAAGAGACTGAATCAGCTGAAATTAACGTATTAGACAACTTCCTTAACATTATTTTTAATGAAGAACCAGAAAAACAAGGCGCATAATTATAACACAAATTATTTTACTCATATAAATTGACTCAAAAAAATTCACTTCATAATAGAAGTGAATTTTTTTATATCAAGCAACCTTCAATTTTTAAAATACAATTTTCTCTTGTACATAATTGATAAGTTGGTCGACACTTATTCTAATCTGTTGCATTGTGTCGCGGTCGCGTACTGTAACAGTATTGTCTTCTAAGCTGTCAAAGTCGATTGTGACACACATAGGAGTGCCGATTTCATCTTGACGACGATAACGCTTACCAATACTGCCCGCCTCATCGTAGTCTACCATAAAATGTTCAGCCAATTTTCTGTAAACTTCTTGCGCTTTTTCACTCAAATTCTTTTGAAGTGGTAAAATTGCTAGTTTGTATGGCGCAAGCGCTGGATGGAAGTGCATTACAACACGTGTTTCGCCATTCTCTAATTTTTCTTCATCATATGCTTCGCACAAAACTGCCAAAGTCAACCTGTCAGCACCTATTGAGTATTCTACAACATTAGGAATATATTTTTCATTAGTGAATGGGTCAGTGTACATCATAGATTTCCCACTAAACTCTTGGTGGCGTGACAAATCCCAATCGCCTCTATGATGAATACCATTCAGTTCTTCCCAACCGATTGGATAGAGATATTGAATGTCACACGCAGCCTTGGCATAATGTGCCAATTTGTCGTGATCGTGATAGCGTAAATGCTCACGATTAAAACCAATCTTTAACAAAAAATCCATTGCTCTAGTTTTATACTCTTTGTAATATTCCAAAGAAGAATCTGGATGACAGAACCATTGATGCTCCATCTGTTCAAATTCAATCGTGCGGAATGTAAAATTCCCTGGTGTCACTTCATTCCTAAACGCTTTACCAATTTGTGCTATACCAAATGGTACTTTTGCACGCATACTGCGTTGAACATTAAGGAAATTGACAAATTCGCCTTGTGCTGTCTCTGGTCTAAGATATATAAGATTTTGTTTTTCATCTGTGACACCGCGTGAAGTTGAAAACATAAGGTTAAAATTTCTAATATTAGTCCAATCGCATTTGCCACAAACCGGACACGCAACTTTATGTTCAGCAATGTAACTCTCCATTTCTTCATTTGACATAATGTCAGGATTAACCTTGCCTTTGCTGTGCGCATCAATGAGATTATCCGCACGCTGCCTAGTTTTGCACGACTTGCAATCCATTTTAGGATCACTAAAACTTGCAGTATGTCCACTAGCATCCCACACTCTACTATTCATAAAAATATCAGCATCAATTCCATATGAATTAGGCGACAATTGCACAAATTCACGCCACCACGCACGCTTAATATTATTCTTTAATTCCACACCTATTGGGCCATAGTCCCAAGTGTTAGCAAGTCCATCATAAATATCGCTACCTGGGAAAATTATTCCCCTATTTTTACATAAATTAACTATTTTATCAAAATTACCCATTTTTTACTCCTTTTTATTATTTTAAACTTCAATCACGCAAACTAACTATATATTTATTTAGATATTTTGTATAATTATTTGTCCTATTACTATTTATATCAAACTAATTTTTGCATTATTATACTTTAATAATCTATTAAAAACAATTATATTTTAAATCAATATTAACAATTTTTGTTAGAATAAATTTATTATAAATAATATCGCTGATATATTTTATATAATACAATTTATTTTTGATTTTGTAAAATGTGTATAGCGTTTAAACATAAAATGGTAATAAATTAAACCAATTTACAAACACACCAGTATACAGAT
>CASFFJ010000032.1 GCA_949293915.1 uncultured Christensenella sp. | reverse complement strand
TCAAAAATGTTTTATTTTTTATTAATACTTATTATTTTACACTAATATCATTATATAAATTATTATATGTCATAATTGCAATATAATTTAATTTCCTAAGAATTACCGAACATTCCGCCTTGAAATATAATATTAACTGTTGTTTATCCACATTCTCATTCTCAAAAACGATTTCAGATAAATCATATGTATATGCATCCTTGCAAAACATACCGCCTGTATTAGAATAGAATACAACCATATCCTTTTTTTCACCAGTTGAATTATCTATATAATAATAATCAAGTGGCTTGAATAATGAATGTCCTACATATAAATTTTCATTAAATTTTATTCCTAACAAATCAAAAAGAGTTGGAATAATGTCATACGCACTGCAAAAACGATAGTTATCAATAAAAGCATTGCCATTATTTTTGTTGTACTTTTTTAAACCCGGACTAGATATAATCATAGGAACAGAATATAATTCATTGTAATTTTTTGTATCTTCTACTGGAATATTCTTAAAATTATTAGATAAATTATCGTAATATGCGTTATGGTCAGAATATAGTAATATTGTTGTTTTATCATAAATGTTATATTCTTTTAGCTTATCCACAATCACACCAACAGCATCATCCAAACCTTTTGCACCGCACATATAATACACAATTTCTTCACAAATTTCTGGATAAGTGTCAGCATAACTATCGCACACATTATTATAAAAATTAGAATAATCTTCACGAGTTAACTTGTCACCATTTTGTAATTTATTTTCTAAACTTTTGTTTGGAACATAATAGCCTGTATCAGCATCTATATCACAATTATTTGCACCGTATTTTATTAAATTGTAGTATTTTAAAACATCTTTATCATATTTATTTGATTCTTCATTATACGCTCCGTGTGAAGATACATTGAGATAAAATGAATAAAATGGCTTTTCATTATAATTGGTAGGAATTATATAATCAATAGCATTTTTAGCAAATTCGCCCTCATTGTCCCATCTACCCCATCTTAAATCATCACCAGTGTAGACATATTTACCATCTTTATCTTTTACATTATCTTTACCAATAACATAATCAAAACCTAAACTAGAATGAGTTTCATCCCTATCATAGAAATTAATTTTATTTGAATGAATGTAACTAGTTGTATAACCTAATTTTGATAATACATTAGGCATTGAATATCCAAAACTATCTAGATTAGGATTATCTTTATCTGTAGTTGACTTTAAATGGTCCGCAACTGGATAATACCCAATAATACCTAACCCTTCGGATAAGTTCGTTTTGTTTTTTGAAAAGAAATTTCTCGCAAATAATGAATCGTTGCTACGATTGGTGTTGCTACCATCTGTTAAATATTCATCACCATAAATAAGCGAATAAATATTAGGAGTAAATTCTGGAGAAAGATTTTCTACACTTTCATCATACAATCCGTTACCAAAACAATACCATTCAATTGATTCCATCATAATCACTATAACATTATTTCGCTCGCCTGTAACGTTATTGTAATCTACTCCAAACACTTCACTAGAATCATATATATTACCAGAATTGAAATAATCAATAGTAGCATCTTTAGTATATTTGTCAGCCGTTTTATTTATGTTCATTATCATATTTAAATAATAACCATACGTGCCAAATTTAGCATAACTACCTGCTTTTAAAAATTGAGTGTTAAGTAAAAATTCATCTGAATATATATAATTTTCACTATCTATGTCTGACAAAGTTTGTATTTTAATGCGTTCACTTGATATGTAGGTAAGCGAGAAACATTGCACAATAAAGAATATTATAATGATTATTAATGAGAAATGATTTTTAATATTAATTTTATGCTTTCTACAGTGCTGAAGAATAATATATCCTATTACCGCCATAATAAGATAAATTGCAACTAATTGCAATATAACTCTAAAATACACAAAGCTTGATGTTACGGCAGCGGTGGCCTCTTTAAGTAGATAAAACATATCAAAAGAAAATATGTCACCATAAATGGTATATAATGAATAGTTTGTGTATATCAAGATAACTTGTACTAATAAAATTAAGATTGATATTATGTATTGAACAATATAGTTGGGTATAGCAAAAATCAACAATGCAATCACTAATATAATTGATAAATCATACAAAAAGTTGGATGGTAAAAATCCTAAATCAAGAAAATGAAAAGATACTATTTCTAATAAAATTGCACTGATTATAAAATATAAAATTATTGATAATTTATTCAATAATAATTTAGTCATATAAGTATTATACCCTTAATTTTATATTTAGTCAAGATAATTTATTTATTATAAATTTAAAAAATAAATTAAAATTTGTTTACATATTTAGTTGACCAAATGTTTAGAAAGATATATACTATTAATCAATAAGTACATATCATACAACAACAAATTGTATAAAAAATTAAGCAAATAGGAGGAATAATGTTTAAAAAATCTGATTTAATAAGCACTGTCATTGAAAAACACCCTAAAGGTGCAGAAATATTGACTGAATTTGGTTTTCATTGTCTTTATTGCCCTAGTGCGCAAATGGAGACAATAGAAGAGGCTTGCATTGTCCACGATATTGATATAGTGGAGTTACTTGAAGCGTTAAATGCAAAGCCAAACAAAGAAAAATCAGACAAAAAATCAAAAAATTAAAGATTTTAATAATCTATGCAATTTATTTTTATAACAAATTTTATTAATAAAAAAACTTATAGCGAACTATAAGTTTTTTTATTTTATTTTTTATGTTTTTTTATTGTAGCATTTTTTTCTAATGCTTTTACACTTTCAACCATTTTCGCATTAGTTTTTGCAATTTCATCATCAATTTCTTTTAAGTATGAGTCAATGTCTTTTTCTTTAGATTTTTTTGGTCTGCCTCGCTTTTTAGTTTGTTTCTTTTCTACTTGTTCTAGCTCAGTTTTCTTTGGTCGGCCTACTTTTTTAGATGCTGATTTAGTTTCTTCTTTTTTTGGTCTACCGACTCTATTTTTTGCTTTGGTCTCGGCTTTCTCTTTTTTTGGTCTACCAACTTTACGCTTTGTGTTAGCATCTAATTGTTCGCTTTGTGCATTATTCTTTTTAGGTCTACCTACTTTTTTCGTTGTCGAATTATTTTGTTCTTTTCTAGGACGACCGCGCTTTTTAGTTGCTTTATTCTCAACTTGTTCTGTTTTATTTGACTCATCAAACTTTTGTTCTGTTTCTTCTTTTCTTGGTCTACCTACTCTCTTTTTTTCTTTAGCCTCAATTTTCTCTTTTCTAGGACGACCACGCTTTTTTGCTATTTTATTTTCATCTTGTTCTGTTTTTATCTTTCTTGGTCTACCTGCTTTACGCTTTGGCTCATTTGTCTCACTAGTTAATTGATTAACTACTAATCCGTTGTGATTATCAGAAACTTGCTCTTCATTTAAATTATTATCTTGTTCCTCGATTTCATCAACTTCGTTATAATCAAAGTCATCATCGCCAAAGTCGATTTCTTTTGCAACATAACCTGAACCAGTTGACTCATCATTACCATTACCTTCATTTTCATCATTTTCAATATTAGTATAATTGAATTGATTATTTTGACTATCATCTTCGTTTTTGTCAGCAGTTTCATCTTCATCATAATAATTAAACATCTCGGTTGATTCTTGATAGTCAGCTTTATCTTCACTCGCTATAGGCTCGCTTGTGTAATTAAAAGTTTCAGTATTAGTAGGTTGTTCTGTGTAATTATAATTATCGTTTTCATTAGTGTAATTATCTGTTGATTCAGTGTTGTAATCATTGGTTGCTTGAGCGGTATAATCACCATTTGACTCACTTACTGTTGAATAATCGTTTGATGCATTTGTCTGTTCAGCATAACTCTCAGCATTTGCACTATTTGTATCATTTTTATTATTTGCATTTTTTTCTTGTTGGGTGTTTTTCTTTTTTGATTTGCCAACTTCTTCAGAAACCCTATTAATAATTTGCTCTTGTTCATCGAGTTTACGTTTGTACTCATCGACTTGAGTAGCAAGTTCACTATTTAAATTTTCTTTTTGTGAATTAATTGCCATTATTTCATTATTTTTTGCAACAAGTGTTTCTTCTAATTCTTTAATCTTGTTTTTAAGTGCATCTGTTTTCTCTTTTTCGCGTTGTTCAACAGTCTGCATTGCAGAATCATAAACTTTTTCGCTATAAGTGTCAAATTCACTCATCATACTGCGTTCAAGCGTATTTCTTGCTTTTTTAATTTCGTTTTCAACACTAGTCAATTCTTCTTGATAATTGGCAATTAATTTTTTATGTCTGTCAGTAGCAGTATCATAATCTCGTTCTAGATTACGTTGTCTATCTAATTCTTGTTGTTGTTGTTTACGCAAATAGTTTAAAGCAATCGATGACTCTTCTTCTTGCATTTTCTCTTTAAAATTATCGAACGCTTCTTTACTTACTTGCATTTGACGTTGATATTCTTTTGTCGTTTCTCTAAAATTCATCTCTTCTTGAGTAATGTCAGCATTAATTTGCTCCATATCTTGCATTAATTTTTTACGTTCTGCTAAATAACTTTCCGCCTCTTGCATCGCACGTTCTAACACAAGTGAACTCTCAATACCCGCCTCATCAAAATTGAATTTCTCGTGCTGAACATTTTTGAGTCGCGCACGTTCCAACTCTTTCTTTTCTATCTCAGCACGTCTTTGCAAATATGCATACAACATTGGGATGCCACGCTTGATTTCGTTTTTATCAAACAATACTTCATAGTCAACATATTCTGGCAAAGTTTCGGTTGCTTTGTCTATATTAACCTCAAAATATTGAAAGTTTTGATTTAAATCACTTACTATTGCATTATGACGTAAATCTAAGAAAATTGTTACAATAATATTCAAAACCAAAATAATTGCAGGTGTTAAAAATGATTGTCTTAAAATAACTGAAATTTCATTACTGAGTACCATATATAAATCAACTAAGAAACTCATAACAATCAACAGCCAAGATATAGAATTCATTATTGAAATATCACGTCTATATGTACTATTCTTGATTGGAATTGTAACGCAAGTATCAAATGACATATATTCACTTGCCTTTTTCTTTCTATATAAAACAAATTGTTGCCATTGTTTGCGTAATTGTTTAGGGACTTTGCGCGATTTCATTTTAGCATTAAAAGGCACTAAATTATCTTCAGTAATCTGAGGATTATCTATAAAATAATTATTAAACATATCAATGGCTTTAATTAAACGCGATTCGTACGCTCGCGATGTTGAAATAATAACAATAATAACTGTTAATAAAAACAAGCCAATAAAAAACAAAAATATTTGATCCATTTCAAGATAATTTTTCAACGAACTAAAGAATTTATCAATTTCGTTAAAGATATTCATAAACACCCCTTAAATATTTATTTACATTTTTATTATAACACAATTAATAATTAATTACTAATATTTTTTAATATTTTTTTCGATTTTTTTACATTTTTTTATTTAAAATTACATAAAAAATTATTAAAAATAAATAAAAAATAAGATAATAAACGTATTATCTTAATTTTTTAATAACATAAAAACCATATTAAAAATAATAATATTAACTTAATTATTTTTAATTTTTAAATCATTATAATTGTATTTTTTTAATATTTTTTTATTTTATTTTTTATAATATTTATTAAGATGAAAAAACTAATAAATTATTTTTATTAAACTTTTAATTCTCAATTATGTTTTTTTTCATATTCATAAGCTGATTTTACCATATCTTCTAATGATAATTGAGTTTTGAATCGCAACTCTTTTTCTGCCTTGGCATTGCTTGCATAACATTCTGGAATATCCCCTGCTCGCCTTGCAACAAAACTATACGGAACTAAAATGTTGTTAACTTTTTCAAAAGTTTGCACCATTTCTAATACACTATAACCAACGCCTGTGCCAACGTTATAGACAGTAACACCAGTATTTTCTAAATTTTTATCAATGGCACATATATGTGCTCTGGCTAAATCGACCACGTGTATATAATCTCTGACACCTGTGCCATCTTTTGTTGGATAGTCATTGCCAAAAATTTTGAGTTCTGGTAATTTCTTCATAGCTACTTTTGTTATATATGGCATTAGATTATTAGGAATCCCATTAGGGTCTTCGCCTATTAGCGCTGATGGATGCGCTCCAACCGGATTGAAATATCTTAAAATGCAAATATTTAAATTTGGATTGGCTTTAGCATAGTCACGCAAAATTTCTTCGATAAACAATTTTGTCCTACCATATGGATTGGTCGCGCTAACTAAGAATTCTTCCGTGATGGGCAATTTTTTTGGTTCGCCATAAACAGTTGCTGATGAGCTGAAAATAAAATTGTTACACCCTACGCTTTGCATTGCCTCTAAAACATTTAATGTCGACACTAAATTGTTTTCATAATATTTTAAAGGAATTTTAACGCTTTCGCCAACTGCTTTTAAACCTGCAAAATGAATGACTTGATCTGGTTTTTCTTTCGCTATAATCTTGAATGTATCCTTTTTATTACACAAATCTTTTTGATAAAATTTTACTTTTTTGTTTGTAATTTGTTCAATTGCATTCACAACCGATTTTTTACTGTTAGATAAGTTGTCAACCAGTACAACTTCATACCCTTTATTTAACGCCTCTACTGCTGTATGTGCACCAATATAGCCTGTGCCACCTGTTAATAAAATTTTCATAAATACTCCTTGGTTTATATTTTTTTAAAATTTCATAGTAATTTATTGTATCATTATATTATATGTAGTTTCGTTTTGCAAATAAATTTATATAATTATGACTTTTTTTGTTGTTGGTAAAAAAAGTTTAATGACAATTGACAATTATCACATTATTATGCAATACTATTAATATATAACATTTGAATTTAATAAACATTAGAATATTATATAATAATGTATTTGAAAAGGAGTTGATATGCTTTATTGGATTTATTACGTATTAGGTATCGTGATGATACCCGGAATTATTTTAGGTATTTGGGCACAGATAAAAGTCCAAACTACGTTTAACGAATACAATAGAATAGAAACCAAGCACGGCAAAAAAGCACACGAAGTGACTAGATATATGCTGGATGGTGGAGGTGCAACCAACACAAAAATTAATGCGATTAATGGTGAACTTACAGATAACTATAATCCCACTACTGACACAATTTCGCTATCGCAATCTGTATATAATAATAGCACAATTGCAGCTATTGGCGTTACTGCGCACGAAATTGGACACGTTTTTCAACACAAACAAGGTTATGCTCCTGTTAAAATTAGAAAAGCTCTGGTCCCTATGCTAAATATTTCTTCGTTATTATGCTGGCCATTAATTATCATTGGCTTGATTATGGAATTAACTTATTATACCACTACTGCAGATTGGTTATTATTGATTGGTATAATTTTATACGGATTAAATATAGTTTTTTGCCTTGTCACACTGCCAGTTGAATTGAATGCAAGCAAGCGTGCTTACAAAATGTTGGTGTCTACCGGTGAGATGGATATGGAAGAAGCAGATGGAGTAAAAAAAGTTTTGAATGCGGCTGCTTGGACATATGTAGCAGCACTCATCACTTCAATCTTATCTCTATTTAGATTATTATTATTTGTCTTTATGGCACGCGGAAATAATAATTAAATAATCGTTTATTTTATGTTTTTATTATCATTAACTATTATTTATTATTAAAAAATGGATTATAAAACAATCCTTTTTTTATTGTTTAAAAATTTTATTTATTGATATTTTTTAATTATTTTTAATTATTTTTATAAATTTTTTGTTATATTTATACCTTATTAATAATTAATAATATTAATAATGTTATTAATTTTGTAATTTTGAATTTTTTTAAATAATGTTTACTAACTAATCTTCTATTATTCGTTCGGCACGCATTTGATTAAATTTGGTCATAACTTCGTACTCAGTTGTATTCAACATTTGTGCGTATTTGTATAGCGTGTTGTTCCTATCTAATATGTATATATCTTCATCTATATTAACATTAACATCGGTTACATCAAGCATAAAACAATCCATACAGATATTTAAAATTTTACATTGCACGCTTTTAAATAAAATACTGCCACCAATATATCGCATATCAAACCCATCCGCATAACCGATTGGGATAATTGCAACTTTCATTTTTTTGCTTGCAACAAATCGTCTGTCATAACCAATCAATTCACCTTTTTTAACTGAATTAATCTGCACAATTTTTGATTTTATCTTAACAACTGGTTTATAACCAAATTTGTCTTGATTGTACATATTAAAACCTATTCTAACCATATCTAAAGCGTGGTTTTTTAATTCACTTACCATACTATTGTCCGCGTGAAATAAAACTTTTTTACCGCTTGTTATTCGCTTAAACTGTGACATTTGTTCATCAACAAAATCATCAATCGTTGCAAAATGCGTATACATTCCTGTCACATTAATATTATTAGACTTTAATATTTTAAGGACATTGCTTAGTTCGCGCTTTGTTTTAATGCCATAGCGGTTCATCCCAGAATTTATTTTGATATGTACGCAGATTTTTGCGTTGGCTTCTCTTATGATTTTAGCATCATTAATTGTGTGACAACTGACAATGATATTGAGTTTTGAACAATCTTTTACTCGCTCTAATGCTCCAACTAACAAAATATTTTTTTTAGTCATTTGGCGTAAAAGTTTTGCCTCTTGATAACACGCCACGCCATACATTTCCACATAATCATCAATCACACTCACCACTTCACGCATACCAACACCATATGCATTAGTCTTGACCATAACGCATACTTTTGATTTAGGATTATTGCGATTGATTTGTTCTATATTGTTGATGAGATTTGCCTTACTAATTAATATTTGATTTAGCATATTAGTATATATGAAAAGAAAAAAGTTTGCGTACATTAAGCAAACTTTTTTTTCTAAACAGCAAATAATTTAAAAACTAATTTAATTCATTATTAGAAAATTCGCATCCACAATAATTCTGCCTATAAATATCTTTTTCTCTACATAATTCAATCGACCTAAGATACCCATTTTGTTTCTTGAAATCAGCGTGAAGATATTTTATTCCGTACATTTTCTCAAACTGTTCGCCTAAGCCATTTATAAATTTAGCATCTTTATGTGGACTTATGCTAAGTGTGGTAGTCACTATCTCATAGTTATTTTCTAGTGCATATTCAAATGCTTTTCTTAATCTCATAGCAATACACACTCTACATCTAGCGCCACCCTCTTGTTCATCTTCTAACCCTTGAACTGAACTTAAAAATTCAGCGTGATTATACTTTACGTTTACGATATTTATACCCAATTTAGTAAATTGTTCCGCACGTACATTATATTCTGTTTCTGGATAGATATTAGGATTATAATATAGATATGTTATGTCAAAATGCTCACGCAATCGTTCAATTACCGCACTCGAACATGGTGCACAACAACAATGTAAAACTAGTTTTGGTTTATGGCCAAAACTAGTTATCTCTTGTTGCATAATTTGATTATAATCAATTTTCATATCATTATTATATCAACTATTTATCATTTGTCAATTATTTAATTTTAAACTAAATGAATAACTAGTTGTAACATTATCAATTAAGCCTGTGATAGTGATAGTAATAGGTGTAGTAGACAAAGTTAAACTTAGTATTTTGGTATCGCTATCATAATCTGCACTTGTGTTTTCTGTGTCAGCGTAATTGTAAATAATAGAATCTCCCTTTTTAATAACTATATCACTATCAAACATTGATAAAACATTAGTTAGGTCTATTTGATAATTAGTTTCTGTTGAATTAATTGTATAATCATTTCCGATATGTTCTATGTAGTAATGTGTGGTTTCTTCGTTTGATTTTATTGTTAAACTTGACACTGTTTCACTTGATGCAAATATCAAAATTTCACTACCATAACTTGACCACGAGTCAAAATTTTCTACATTACTGCCAATCAAATATGTGACAATGTTAAATTCTATATTTTTAGTTGTAATTATTTCACTGATTGGAGAAACAATAGTTTTTGAGCCATCAAGTGTTGATATCTCTATTGTAATATAGCCAACTGCATCTGGATTTTTATCGCCATTGATAATAAGCGCACCATTATCACTATCGTATCCATAACTTGATAAGTTTACATTGGTATTGCTATTATCTCTCACTCCAACCACTAGGCCTAATAAATTGATAGCATTAACATTACTTGCATAGCCAAGATCTTGACCATCTTTGTATTGATAGAATCTGTTGATATTGCTGAACCAGTAATCAAGAGTTGTGTCACTGATTGATGTGCTTTGTAAATTGAATAAACTATCTCCATTTTCATCTATATATTCGACTGTTTCTGATATGGCTTCAATCGATGTTTCTGAAACAGTACCCGTACCCGAAGTGCGATTCTCTAACATTGCTCTTGAATAATCTGCGCCTATTATACCACCAGTAATATATCCCATAAGTTCGCCATCAGACACACAGTCTGTAACTACACCATTGACATTCCTTGCAACTATACCTGCCACAATTGTAGATTTATTTGTCTTAATAATATTACCAATAAATGCACTATTTCTAACCAAACCACCATTATTAAATCCAACTATACCCGCTGAGGCATTGTTTGAATTTACAAATGTTGCTGACTCGCCATTACTAAATACAGCATTATCAATCACACCCCTATTTTCGCCCGCAACACCTGCCGAATATTGCACGCCTGATATTGTGCCAGATATATTAGAGTCAACATCTTTGACATAAACTCGTTCGCCAACCAAACCAAACGCTCCGCCTGCGCTATCTCCAATAATAGTTGTACCGGTTGTTACACGTATATCTTTTACATAATAGTAATCACTATCTAATTCACGTTTAGAATTAATTGTTTGTCCGTTATACGCATCCAATATACCAATAACACTACCCGCATAATACACATCTGTTAGATTATAATTAGCATCTAGGTCATTATTTTTAGATAGATAAATATTGTATTTATATTGACTTGATGCTCGCGCACTATTGACACCAATATTACTGTATAGTCCTTGCATATCAAATTCGCCTTGCGCTAGACCAATCACACCACCTACTGCATTACCACCAACAATAATCACGCTATTTGCATCAATTGTGATATTATATATTTTTGCGTTTAATAGTCTACCTGACAACGCACCTACTGTATTTGTCTTTTGCGCCAAAATCGATTGAGGAGAAAGTGTCACATTTTTTACCAGTGTAACTATTTTTTTGTCTGTTGTTTGGTCAATTTCTTTGAATAATCCAATAGAATCAAGCGAATTAGAACTATATATAATATAGTTAGAGATAATCATATTATTACCTTCAATGTTACCAGTGAAACTAATTGTGCTTGTTATAGGATTTGAATACACTTGACTAAAATCAATATCTTTGATTAGTCTATAATATTTTGGCAACTCATCCACCATATATTCATTCCAACTTGCAATATCGTAGATGAGATAAGGGTCATCCTTGCTACCATAATCGCCTAATAACGTTTCCCTATATGTACGTTTAACTAGTGTACCATCAATAGTTTCTTCTACATCATACTCTACAATATTTTTAATGCCTTCGTAAAGAACTACATTTTGTATATCTTTACCTTCAACCGAATAAGTATAGTTATAATCAACTTCATATTCTATATCTTGAATATTATCACCACAATTTGTCAATCTAGGGAGATAGCCTGTCGTGATTGACCAAATAGAATTTTGATTATCGCCAAAATTGAATTTTGAATAATAGTTTATGTTAAACCTATTCTCTAATGCGATTGATGTCAAATTTTCTACATTATTTTTATAACTTGCTGTGATGGTCACTATTTCATAACAATCAACAATGCCTGTTGTATATGCTGGAGCAAACATATTAACAAATGCTGAATTGCTGACACCTTTGTTGATATAAGTATAACTGGTGCTAATATTACCATTGTTTAAATATATAAATCCAGAGAATGTATTAGGAACTATTCCAATTTTTTCTATATCAACGTACGAATCAAATATTTCGCCCGTATTTGAATATACGAAACCAGCCGACTCATCTTTTGCTGAAAAATTGCTTGTGTTGCCACTAACTCCAATATCAGTTTGTGACATAGAGATATGATTTGTATTATTAACTACAAAACCTGCAACTTGTTCTTTACTGCTTGTTTCTATTGTATTGTTATATGCATAAATCAAACCGTTGAATTTACTTGAAACAATTTTACCTTGATTGGTGTGTACAAATCCACCAATATTGGCCTCTGAGTACATTTTTAATTCACTAGTTGAGTTTGTTATATAGCCTGTACTTGTATTATTTGCAACAAAACCGCCCATATAGAATTCAATTGCGCGATTAACAATGTTTGCTTCGATAGTAGATGCCCTAAATGCCACGCTACCAATTACCTTGCAATTAGTGATTATACCATTATTCTCTGCTGTCATTCCACCAAAATATACTGCTGTATATTCGGCTGAACCATTACATAAATCAGCATAACTTTTTACATTAAAGCCTGTGGATGATGTGTCTACTCTGCCTAATGCATAATTTTCTCCATCATACTTAACTGTCAAATTGCTAACAATCATTCCATCATAAATTGTCTTAAATAGTCCTGCATTTATTATTGTATCAGTAAATTCAGCAAAACGCTTAATCGTAATAGTATGTCCATTGCCATCAAATTGGTTAACATCAACATCTATTGGCGAATACGGGTTAGTAAGTTCAATATCATTACCCAGAATGTAATAC
>CASFFJ010000031.1 GCA_949293915.1 uncultured Christensenella sp. | reverse complement strand
TGTCCATATTGTCTAAACCCTTTCAACTCTGCAATATCAATATAACCAAAACCAGCAAGCATTGAATAAAGCAATGCCGAGCCATGACCATTACTCATAACAAATCTGTCACGAAGCATATCATCACTAGCATCAGTCAATAAATGCCTAGTGTACAAAGTATATAAAATATCTCCGCTGGACATCACTACGCCAGAATGTCCACTACCTGCGTTTGAAATCGTCTCCAGCGCTAAAAGTTTTAATTCATCAGCAACTTGTTTTTCATCCATAATCACTCCTTAATCTCAGCAATCAGTTCATTAAACTTAATATTTTCTTGATTTAAAACCAAATTAACTTTTTTTTCTAAAAATTGTTCAATATTTTTAATTAAATCATTATCTTTTTGCTTATTTTTTAAAAAAATTATAAAAGAGTTTTTAAACATCTTATAATTATCATTTGCGATAAACATATCAACCGGCAGACTTATAACCACTTTTTCTTTATTTGACAATTCATTTAATAGAGAAGACTCTTTATTTTCACTATATACAGTATCTAATGCCAATGGAATATCTATATTATTCAACAAATTTACTTCGTTTAATTTATTAGCATCTACAAAACTAAAATCAAGTGTTTTTGCAAGTTTTGTAGCAAAAATATTTAAATAGGATAAATCAAAACCTAATAACACTATATTTGTTTTCATATTACCCTCCTTGTTGAAATTTAGTTTAGCAAATTTTTTAGTTAAAAACAACTATTTTATATGTATACTATAATTATTCGTTTTTTTGTATTTCACTATAACTATTACCAATTCAACCAATAATAAAACATCTATTACTAATAAATAAACATTATAATCAATGATATTAGTAATCATATAATCATCTGTAACATAAAACATACCTAAATCATTTGCCGATATAAGTATGTTGCCATCCAAGTCTGTCCTTAATATTTTTGAGTTAACAGAATTTAGATTCTTTAGCGCTATATCGGTTGGGTGCCCATATGAGTTTTTACCACACGAAATTACAGAAATTTTAGGCGTTACTATTCTCAAAAATTCCATACTTGATGAATACTTACTGCCGTGATGCGCGACTTTTAATACATCACAATCTAATTCATCTCCATACACCGAAACAAATTCGGATTCAATCTCAGTCGATATATCGCCAGTAAACAAAAAATCATATTGTAAATAACTTAGTTTTATAATTGGACAATTATCGTTAGTATTATCTTCACTCAATGGGCCAAAGAATTCAATTTTATAATCTTTACCAGTTATTATTATTTCTTCCGAATGATAAATGGTATTATAATTATTAGTTGTCCAATATGCTTTAGCATCTAAATAATTATTTGCATCTCCATCAACGTTTGGAATATAAATTGTGTCAATATTATAATTTTTCAATAAACGTAATGCGCCACCTGTATGATCATTATCTGAATGACTTAGCACTAAATAATCAATATTGTTATCATTGTTTCTGGCAAGCACATAATCATCTATATAATTGGTAAAAGTAACCGAACTATCTACTGCACCAGTATCAATTATCATAATTTTACCATCAGGCAGATTTATTGCAATTGCATCACCTTGACCAACTGAAACAAAGTGTACTAAAAATTATCACGCGCATACACGACATTGCATTTTGTTATCAAAAACTTGTAGAAAGAGTCGCTAACTAAAGGTGCAAACAGGCACAATAATAAAATTATTGAGCACAAAACAATTATAAAAATTATTCTCTTTCGTGATGATTTGACCATTTTACCATTTTTTTCTGTATTCACCCATTAACAATTTTTCTATTTCTGGCAATATGCGAATAACAGCATCATATCCTTCTTGAATTATAGCATCTTTTTCTTTTAATTTCAAGAAATTATAATTTGATAATTTTGGACAAATCACAATATCACTATTTTTTATACCATTTTTAGAATTACTCGCAAGCATAATACCAAAGCAAGCGGATAATTGTGAAGTAAACTTATTGCTAGTTGTTCCTTGTCCACGCGCACAATTACAGTCGATAGTAATTACAAAATCACAGCCATTTTCTCTTAAAACATCCGCTGGAATATTATTTAAAACACCACCATCTACTAAAAGCATATCTTTATATTTAACAGGGTAGAAAACATACGGAACAGCGCAACTCCCCGCCAAAATTGGTGCAATACTGCCAGTAGAAAAATCCATCTCTCTGCCTGTCCTAATATCGACAGCGACTACAAAAAGCGGAATAGGAAGTTGCTCTAATTTTTCAACCGGAGCAATTGTTTGAATAAGATTTTGTAACAAATCCATTTTTGATGGCAAAAAACCTAGTTTAGACTTCTTAAAATCTGCTGTTTTGATACTATTTGTTAATTTGTACATATCAGCATATGAATAATTTGATGCATACAACATACCAAATAAACTACCTGCACTAGTGCCTGCCACCATATCGAATTTTATACCATATTCTTCAAACGCTTTAAATGCACCCATATGCGCAAAGCCACGTACCCCGCCTCCGCTAAGACATAAGCCAATTTTATACTTTTCCCTAAACTTTTTCTTCTTTTTAATTTTTATTTTTTCTGAAAGTTTCATAATTTTATTATAATAAAAAATGTTAATAATATAAAGAAAATTCACAAAATTTACGCCAATAAGTTCATAATTATGTTAATTTTGAAAATTTTTTGTATATTTTAATATTTTAAATAAAAAAATCTCCAATTTGGAGATTTTTTATTAGTCGCCTTGTTTTTCACGAATTTTTTCTAAAGTTAATTTAGTAGATTCGATATCCGCCTCGATATGAGCAATTTGGTCTTCTAATATTTTATTAGTATGTTCAAGAATAGGATATCTATCTTTATTTGCATTGATAACGTCTTCGCAACGACTTACACTTAAACGCAAACCATCTAATAAATCAAGTTCGTTAGATAATTTTTCTGCGTTTTCCTTATCCATATCAACATAATTGTTCACACCATATAAAGATACTGTTTTCTTAGCAACTTGAGCATCTTTTCTACGTAGTTTAGTTTGATATTTTTCAAGGTCTTTCATCACTTTTTTCAAAGGACGATATTCTTTCATATTAATCTTGTATTCACGTTTAACGTTTTTGAGTCTTTCTTCCAAAACAGCCAATCTTTCTAGACATTGCTCTTCTGTCATCTCAATAGACACAGTTTCAACTGTTTGAGTTCTTGCTTGTTCTAACTGTCTGTTAAGTTCAGCCAATTGTGCTTTTAAATCATTGATAACTTGCTTGTCTGTATTATCAGTTTCGCTGTTTTCAGTCTCTTCCACATTAACAACTTCTTCATTGTCAGTCTCTTCTTCAGTTAAATCAACCTCAACTTCGCTTGAACCATCATCATTATTATCTGATTCATCTGGAACATCTTCAGTATCAGTCTCTTCTTCATCCGAATCGCTGGCATTTAAGATTTCATCAATATTATAACTAGCCAATTCTTCGCTCATAGTGATTTGATTGTCTGATTTTTCTTTTTCTTCATCAACGACATCATCTGAAATTTCATCAAGCAGATCATCAATATTAGCTAAATCATCAGATTCATCCTCATTAGATGTATCAACATCTTCATTAGACTCAGTGAAAGTTTTATCTTCTTTCAATCTATTCTCAATATTCTCTAAATCATCCTCATTGATGTCTTCTAACTCATCAAGACCAAAACTCTCATCATTCTTTGCTAAATCTTTTTCTTTTTCAGCCTTAGCATAATCAATTGCCTCGAAGTCAAATTCTTCTTCTTTTTCTGCTGTATTAGCCGTATTAGTGATTTGTTTAATCTTATTATCATAAACATCAACACTATTAACTTTTTTATCACTATCAAATGCACCTATAATCATATGGCCTAAAAAAGCGATTAGTCCACCTGCTAATAACACGATAGCGATAATTGCCATAATGCTAACAAAAGCCATCCAAGCATCCATAATACACTCTCCTTTAAACTAATTGTTTGTATCATTATACAGCATGAATGTAATTTTTTCAATACCTTTTTTAAAATTTTTTTAAATTTTTTTGATTTTTTTTGATTTTTTTTGATTTTTTTTGATTTTTTTTGATTTTTTTTGATAAAAAACTCAATTTTTCGATTAAAAAAATTATTTTTTTAAATTCTCAAACCTTTTGGATAATGATTTTTAAACTTGCTATCACTTATTTTAAATCCGCCTAACGCACAATTATCCACTAAAACTGTGCCGTAACCATCAAAATCTGTTATATCAACTACATCCCCGCGAATATATTTTAATAATTCATTTGATTTGTAATTAAGATTAATTATCTTTTTGAATTGATTCCCATAAGCAGTAAATAAATTATGAGCGAGCACAAAACGATTTTTAACCAGCTCACCCAACAACACACCTTTAGTTATATAATTTACTCCTCTTTTTATCATATTCTCATTAATTATATGAAAAATTTTGTTATTTGTTTCTCTAGGATTAAGATTCAATGTTAAATTTTCTTTCAAAAAATTGTTAGCAATAATGGATTTATTTAGTTTTTCATTACCATTAGCAATCAGATTGTTCGCATCAATCTTTTTCATAACCGCCACAAATTGTCCCTCTCCGCGTGATTTATGCGGATACAATCTAACACATTTTTTGTAATCAACAACATTATCAATAACAATCCCACTGGACATATGTTCATTCTTTGGAATATCCAACAATTTATAATTATGAGTTGACAAAAACATTTGTATCACTTCTTCATTTTCTTCTAATGAATAAGTGCAAGTAGAATAAATAATCACTCCATCTTGTTTCACAGCCTTATCCGCTTGGTTTAAAATATTTAACTGTCTTGCTTGGCATTTTTTAGCAAGTCCAACATTCCATTCATCAATAACTTTTTCGCCACGCCTAAACATCCCCTCTCCACTGCAAGGCGCATCAACAAGCACGACATCAAAACAGCCTGCATAAGCAGATGCAACATTTTCGGGAGTGTCATTTGTAATGATTACATTTTTCAATCCCATTCGTTCAATGTTAGAAAATAAAATTTGACTACGCGCGGTCACATATTCATTGCTGACCAAAATTCCATCAGGGATTCTATTTGCAATTTGGATAGATTTACCACCGGGTGAAGCGCACATATCAAGTACGTATTCGTTCCCCTTAAAAGAATAACTATTCACTGTAAACATAGCATTTGGCTCTTGAATATAAAAAGCACCTGCGTGGTGCAATGGATGCTTTCCCAATTTAATACCACCAATATAAAAGCCCGCCTTTTCATAATCAATTTTTTCTAGTGGGAAATTTGAATCATTTTTAACAAGAGATAAAAAATCTTGCACACTGATTTTATTTTCGTTAACAAAGATTGCCTTTTCTCTTTCTTGATTTAAACTAGACAAAAAAGCATCAAATTCATCTTTTAAAAGGTCTTTCATTCTAAATAAAAATTCGTTTGGAAACTCTAACATAAGAATATTATAGCAAAGAAATTGAAATATTTCTATATTTTCTTGATTTTTTTTTAATTTTTAATTAAACTATAATTAAGAGGTGTTAAAATGCGTTCACTTGATATAATTAGACAAAAGCGCAGATTTGAAATGTTTAGTGAAAAGACAATGCCAAAAGTTCTTGAATTAAACGCTTTTTTTGGCAAGTATCATATGCATTTTGATGAAAAGATAAAGAAAACTTTCACATATTATGACACTCCAAATTATGATTTAGAAAAGTCAAATATTGTTTTATATAAGACACAAATAGGCAATTTTACCGAACTAAATATGGCGACAGAAAAAATTAGCAGTACATTCAGATATTCGATTCGCACAAATTATAAACATTTTTCTAAACGCATCAAATCACATGACAGCATATTAAAACATAAAGATTTTTTGATTGACAGTTTTAAAGCAATGTTTATGTCTAGCTTGAATTTTGATCCAGAATTTTTGCTAAAAAAAATACAACCAGCATATATCATTAAGACAGTCAGTCGAGAATATAGAAGTACAAATGGCACAGGATTAAAAATCACATATTCATTTGACAAAGACAAATATACTAATTTATATAAAAAACTTACTGTCAATGGCAACATTCTAACCATTTATCAGCATAGTAATGCAGACACAGATGCAAGTTTTGAAGATTTGATTAGCAAACTTGAACGATATTTAAAAGAACTAACCGCCACAAGCGAAACCAAAATTATGATAGCAAGACGCTTAACCGATGCTAAAGAACAACAAATTGAACGCGAAAAAATGAAGCGAATTGAATTCTTAAAACAAAAAGAAAAGGCAAAAAAGAAAAAATAAGATTAAAACTAACCATTTAAATATTAATGCGATAAAAAACATTAACTATAAACAATCATATGAACATTTAAACATAACATACATCAAATTTATTAAATAATAGATTATTTATATTATTAAACGCATTAAAAAAACTGCTTAGATTTAAGCAGATTTTTTATATTTTATTACTCTTCCGCTGAACTATCATCAGTCTTTGGCACATCTGCATCTTCGTATACGCCAATCATCTCGACAATTTCATCCGCATTGTTATTAAAAGTCAATCTATGAAGATATTTGTGACTACCTACAGTTTTATAGAAATACAGATAATTGTCATCAATATCAAAATAAGTTGTATCTATATCATCCACAGTTGCTATAGTCTT
>CASFFJ010000030.1 GCA_949293915.1 uncultured Christensenella sp. | reverse complement strand
ACCATTCAGTATTTTAGTTAATAAAATTAGGGGATCATCAAGATTTGACACACTTCAAGAAATTGCTGGGGTTGAAGATAGAATGATTTATGATTTAGATAAAGCAATCAATTTGGATAAAAAATTTTTAATAAATATGGATTATGAAAAAATTAATAATAATCTCAATTTAGCTATTAAAAATTCTAAGGAATGGTTAAATATTGCTTTAACTTCTGAGAAAAAGGAAGTTAGAATTTCAAGCGAAATTCTTGTTGGAAAAGAATTATATGAAGCGAAAAAGAAAATAGCAAAATTGGAAAAAATATTATCTAATATACAAGATAAACTTAAATAACAAATACTAATTTATAGAATATCAAATAACAAAAAACTATACTTAAAATAAAACAACAATTAGATTTCACAATTGATTAAAAAGTATAGTTTTTTTATTTTAATTTGTATTTTTAATAATCAACAAATAAAAACTTATTTATTTTAATTAAATTATATTTAATAATTTTTTTGATACTTAGAGAATAATTATTACACAATTGAAAATAAGAAAGTTTGCATTGACTTTATGTAAGAGGGTGTGCTAATATATTTATATCAAATTACAAAGGATATTTATGGCAAAACTTTCAATAGTTATGTGTGTATATAACACGGCGGAATATTTGTTAAAAGAGTCATTAGATTCAATTTTTTCAGCTATAGAGAAAGATATTGAACTCATTTTTGTTGATGATGGATCAACTAAAGATTATTCGAATTTAATTAAAAAATATGACAAAATCGTATATTACAAAACTGAAAATCAAGGTATATTGAATTCGAGAATTTTTGGCGTAAAAAAAGCTACCGCGCCGTATGTTTGTTTTGCGGATAGTGATGATACTATGTCCGAATTGTATTATAGTGCAATGCTAAAAAAGGCAGAACAGACCAATGCAGATATTGTTTTAAATGATTGGTCATTCCACACCGACAATTGCAAATATTATTGCAAAAATGATACAACAATCAGTAACGATATTTGTTATCAAGGCAACACTATTTTAGAAAAATTTATGGAACATCAAGGGCTTCAACATACGTTTTATGTTTTGTGGAACAAGATTTTTAAGCGCGAACTCTTGCTGTTAGCTCTTGCTGAGATTGATAAACTTAATATTGGGCGAATGTTGTTTGCAGAAGATATGCTTATTATGTTTTTTGTGTGTACACTGGCTAAAAAAATGGTAAATACACATATTGGTTTTTATTTTTATAGGATACACGCTTTGCAACAGACTTCATCAAATTCAAAACAACAACTCATTCATCACATTACATCACAAACATTAGTTTTTGACACAATGGAAACAAAACTTAAAGAATTAGGTTGTTATGATGAGTACGAAGATTATTTTATTAATTGGAAAAAACTTATGTGTTTTAACCACTATTCTTACGCAAAAGGAGTTCGCGATCAAGACATTATTGAATTGATAAAAGTTAAATATAAACTTGGCGGATTAATAAAAAATTTTTGGAGAATGGACAAATTTTACGCCAATCAAATAGTTTTGCCTCAAAACCTTACTGAAGTTGACTTAGCACTAAAAAAAGTTTATTATAGTAATAAGCATTTAATGATTTATGCAAAAAAAAGAAGTTATGGTTATAAACAATTGAGTCGTATTATTACACTTTTTAGCAAAAGGGTAACTTTTGTCAAAGACAAAAAGAACGCAATGTTAATTATGCCAAAAGAAAGAGTCCCACTGAAGTTAAAGATTATGCACAATAATGTTGTGTGTAAAATAGGAATGTTATTATTCCCAAAAGGTAGTAAAATTAGAAAAATCTTAAAATCAAAATTATAATAAGGGTTAAAAATGAAATGTAATTTAAGTATCTATAAAAATAGAAACATTATATACGAACTGGTTAAAAAAAGCGTAAAAACGCAATATAGAAATTCTGGGTTGGGTATATTGTGGACAATATTGAATCCGCTTTTGAATATGCTGGTAATGTGGCTTGTTTTCGCACAGTTTTTTGGTGATGGAGACCCACTTTACCCACTTTATCTGTTGACAGGTAACATATTATTCCAGGCACTTCGTTCTGCAACAACAAATTCACTTAGCTCAATTGTGAATAATAGGGGATTGATTTTAAAAACGAAAATCAATGCGTATTTATTCCCATTGTCATCCACATTATCATCACTTGTGACATTTGGTTTTTCGTTTATTGTCCTTCTTGGTATTATGTTGTGTGTTCAGATTTTTGGTGGTTACAATGTTTTTGGGTATCAGATATTATTTGTATTGTTGATGATTCCAGCATTTTTACTTTTTGAGCTGGGGATAAGTTTATTCTTGTCATCATTGTACGTGTATTGCCGTGATATAACACATTTATACACAGTTTTCTTGACTTTATGGACATATATTACACCAATATTTTATAAGGTAGATCGTTTAAAAGTTGGTTCGCTCGCTTATAATGTTGTTAAATTTAATCCTATGTATTACTTTGTAAAATATTTTAGAGATGCTGTTTATAATTTCAGTTATCTTGATTATGGGATTCCATATATGAAAACGCTAGGAATTTTGTATCTTTTTGGCTTTATTTCAATTGTAATTGGATCTATTTTGTATAAACTTTTAAAGAAAAATTTTGTTACTAATGTTTAGGAGGTTTTTATGGCAGATGAGAATGTAAATGAACAAATAAAAATTGATGAAAAACCTAATAATGACCAAATTCTTGTCAAAGCGGAAAATATTCAAATGCAATTTAAAATGAATAAATACAAATATGACACGCTTAAAGAAAGAGTCATAGGACTATTTAAAAACAAAAAAATAACACTAACTATTTTACAAAATGTAAGTTTTGAAATAAAAAAAGGCGAATCATTGGGCGTGATTGGACATAATGGTGCGGGCAAATCTACACTTTTAAAGATTGTTGCTGGAATATATAGGCCAACAAGTGGTAAAATTCAAACTACAGGGGATGTTGTTTTGCTTAATCTTGGAGCAGGCTTTGATATGGAAACAAATGCAATAGAAAATATTTTTTTAAATGGTGCGATTTTAGGTTTTAGCCGAAAACAAATGAAAGAACGCCTAAACTCCATTATAGAATTTGCCGAACTTCAAGAATATACTGATATGCCACTTAAAAATTATTCTTCTGGTATGATTTCACGGCTTGGTTTTGCGATAGCAATAGATATTAAGCCAGATTTACTTTTAGTCGATGAAGTGCTTTCAGTGGGGGATGCAAACTTCCAAAAGAAATGTTTTGCAAAAATTCAAGAGTTAAAGAAAAGTGGTGTTTCATTTATGTTTGTGTCACATAATATTACGCAAGTTCAAAATTTGTGTGAAAAAACTTTATGGATAGAGAATTCACAAGTTATGGAATATGGCGATTCAAAAGAAGTTTGCGCTAACTACATTAAATATTGCTCTAAACCTAAAACATAATAAAAATAATTATCCTATTGCTTAAATAAAACATATTATTCTTAGTTATATTTTTACAAAAATATTATCAAAATATTTACTATAATTATAAAGGTTTATCTAACGTATAATTAATGTTTT
>CASFFJ010000029.1 GCA_949293915.1 uncultured Christensenella sp. | reverse complement strand
TCGAACCGACACGGGAATTTCTTCCCGAAGGATTTTAAGTCCTTTGCGTCTGCCATTTCGCCACACCGGCATAAAATATTGAGTTGGTCTAGTTTTAAACTATAGGATAACTATAATTTGTTATACTTATAGTTATAATTTGTCCAATTATTTAATTATTCACCAGCACGTATTGTGCTGGCGAATTCTGGAGGCACCACCCAGATTCGAACTGGGGGTAAGGGTTTTGCAGACCCGTGCCTTACCACTTGGCGATGGTGCCACATATTTACCAATCGTCATAATTAATTTTATAGACTTTATTATTATATATGAAAAAAAAGAAAAAAGCAACATTTTTTATAAAAATTTTTAATTATTTTACAATTCTATAATATCTCAAAGTTTTATTTTATTGAAAAAATACAATTTTATTTGCAATCAAATGTTGCAATCAAACGTTCAAATATCTCAAAAAAAACTAGTTTGCAAAATAAAATATCAATAAAAATGGAATTGAAAAAACAAATTAATTTTTTACATATTTTTGACCATATCGTGTTTTAATTTTCTTAAAATCTTTTTTTCTAATCTTGATATATAGCTTTGCGAAATGTTTAGTTTATCTGCTACTTCTTTTTGTGTTAGCTCATCATAACCATTTAAGCCATAACGCATATACATAATCACGCGCTCTCTTTCGGATAAGTTGTTGATAGATTGCAGTAAATACGATTTTTGGTCTTTTAATTCTATTTCGTTATATGCTAAATTTTCATCCGGGATTATTTCGCCAAGTGTTAGATTGTTACCTTCATCATCACTTACTAGACTATCATCCAGACTTAAATCATTTAGGCTCTTATTCACTTTTCTTAAATACATTAAAATTTCATTTTCAATACATCTACTAGCATAAGTCGCTAGTTTGATATTTTTGTCTAATTTATAACTATCCACTGCTTTAATTAAACCAATTGCGCCGACTGAAACAAGGTCTTGCATATCCAATTTTTTGCTTTCAAACCGCTTGGCAATATACATAACAAGGCGCAAGTTATGTTCAATCAATTCTGCTTTGGCGCGTTCATCTTTGTAGTCTTGAAATCTTTTTACAAGTTCACATTCTTTATCAGTGGGTAAAGGTGCAGGCAGACTTTCAGCTGAAAAAATATAATTCACAATAGAATCAATTGAAAAAATATTGAATTTTTTTGAGAATAACTTTTTAATTTTTTCTATAATTTTTTTAAAAAACATTTCATCTCCTTATAAAAATAATGGTGTGAGCAGTGCTTGATAGTTTGTGTCTTTGAATATGCTAGAATTATTAATTGCAATGTATGAGTTGTTGTAAGTTTTAATATTTTTGTTTATAAATAATGTTAATTTATCAATCTTAATCAGTTTCATTTGCGATGCGCCTGAGACTGTTGCCACGCTGACTGTTTGTCCTTTTTCTAAATAGAAATCAACGAGATTTTTTTTGAGCAGTTTACAATATGTAGAGATGTCAACAATCAGTACAGGCTGACCATTAATGTTTAAATTATTTCCTGTGTCAAGAAATGCATTTAATCTTAATCTGTGTTTGCCGTTATGTAACTCAACCTTATAAATCAACTGGTTTGATTTGATTTTAAATTTTAAATTTTTGATTAATTTTTCATAAATATAACTGATTGAAATAATAATTAGGCATATTGCTTCCAAATTTATGTCGTTTGATAAAATTATACCGAAATTCGATTGATAGCTTGTCTTTGCTAGGCTCATAATTATTCCACCAAATGAAAAAGTGTATACAAAAAGCAGTATTATAGACAGAATAAAATTTTTAAAACATTGTTTAAATGCGATAATTATTATTACTGATGCACAGATGACTTTCAACAAATTAATAATGTAATGATTATTTAGATATGCACTTGCTATTATGCTAAAAATACTGCCAAAGATTGATGCTAAAATCAGCCTAAAAAGGTTAGTTTTTTGTCTTAAACTGACATAAACCAAGCGCAAAAGTGCTAAATTAATCAAAATGTTTTGTAATAAGAAACTTTCAATATATATAGTCATATCTACATTATACTTAAATTAAAACTTCTTTTCATTAAATAAAAATTGTTAGTTTGGAGTATTTTGACTAAAAATAGAAAAAATACACTAATTTAAATTTGAGTGTATAATTTTATTTTTCATTTGGCAAAATATCAAAGAGGTAATTAAATGGCAAGAAGAGTATATATTTGTGGGGTTGATACTACCAGTCTACCTAAATTATCAAATGAAGAATCTAGACAAATTTTAAAAGAAATTAAAGCAGGTAATAATGAATTAAAAGATTATTATATTTATTGTAATATGCGTTTAGTTTTGTCTGTTGCACAGCGCTTTGTTAGTAGCAAAGAGAATATGGATGACATCTTTCAAGTGGGCTGTGTTGGATTGTTAAAGGCAATAGATAATTTTGACATTTCACTCAATGTACAATTTTCTACCTATGCTGTGCCAATGATTTTGGGAGAAATTAAGCGATTTTTACGTGATAGTTCATCAATGCGAGTTAGCAGAAGTTTAAGGGACACAGCATATTTGGTTTTGAAAAGTAAAGAAAAATTGCAAGATGGTAGAGCGGATGAGGTTCGCTTAGAAGAAGTAGCGAGCGATTTAAACTTGACAATTCGCGAAGTGTATGATGCTATTGATGCAATCTCTGCGCCAATAAGTTTGGATGATACAAAATATTCAGAAGGCGATGAAGAGATGCGTCTAGATGAGCATATCGCAGATACCGAACATTCTTTTGAAAAATGGATTGATCACACAGACTTGATTGAAGCGATAAAACAATTGGACGATAGGGAACGAGAAATTTTAAATTTGCGATATTTTACAGGTAAAACGCAGATGGAAGTAAGTGATGCGGTTGGCATTTCGCAAGCGCAAGTTAGTAGATTAGAAAAAAATGCGCTTGAACACATTAAGAAATGTTTGTAATGAAAAGAAATTCGACAAAAATTTGCCAAATTTCTTTTTTTATATTAAAAAATTATGATAAAAATGTCATTTTTAATTTTATATTAGCATTAATTAGTGGTAATATAGGATGGTAGATATCTATGAAAGTACTTTTCATTAAAAAAAGGATAGTGTTAATCTTAACAGCCTTATTGATATTCGTATCAATCTTTGTCGCTGATGGATTAGTGGGCTTAAATTTAAGTGCGGTCTATTTTAATAAAAGTACAAAAAAATTGCCAATAT
>CASFFJ010000028.1 GCA_949293915.1 uncultured Christensenella sp. | reverse complement strand
GTGGTCGGCACTTACTATTGTTCCACCTAATTCTTCGTCATAAATGGCTTGGAGTAGTGCTTTTTCGCTAGACCCAGTTTTATCAATTATAGTTAAACCATCAGCATCTAAATTTGATTTTGTTTTCCCCTCATTTTTTTCAACAGTTAAACCATTATTGTCAGCAGTTAAAATAGTTGATTTTAATTTTGTAACACTACCATCGGTTAATTTTTCGTCTATTTGAATTTTAGTATAAGTATCAGTTTGTAGTTGAGTTACACTATTTTCTATTTCTTGGAAAGCATTACTATTTTCAACTTCAATTGTATCAATACGTCCTACTGTCATTTTGATTTCGGTATTTACGTTATCGATTTCCGTTTTAGCCCATTTTTTAAATGTTTGTTCTCCATTTAAAGTTGTGTTCTCAATTCTTTCTTCTGCTCCTATTTCGGTATTAAATGTTTGAATTAAAACACCATTATATACTAAATCATTAGTTGCTAATGTTTTAAATGTTTGTTCTCCATCAGTTATTGAAATTATGTCGTAACAATCAATCGCAGGATTACCAAGAATTTTGCCAGTTGAAAACGAATTAATTTCAAAACCATTTACTATTTCTAAAATACTATCTACTTGCTCTTGGTTTGAAACATAAGGATTAGCACTATCCAAAAATAACGTATCATTTTCAGTTGTTCCACTTTCGTATTTTATGACACCACTTTCATAAACAACCCTAGAAATTTTATACTTATCTCCATTTGTATATTTTTCAACATAATATAATGGAATTTCAACAATAGTTAAATTATTTATGTAAACAAATATTAATTCTCCATCACGATTAATTGTAGGAATTGCACCTGATTGCCCTGCTAAATATGAAATATAAACTCTACCAGTAATTGTATTATCATATATTCCTATTAAGTCAGTACTACCAAGAAATGAAGTAATGTTACACGTTACACCTGCTTGACTACATAAATCTTGTAAAATTTGCAACTTGGTTGCACTACCACCATTGTTTTCAATTAAATCTTGTCCGTTGTAATAAAAATCAAATTTAACCGAATTATCTCTTAATTTTATAGTTGTTTTGTTTTTGTCAGTAGTTGGTTTATCTTGTATATTGAATATCCCAATAGGGACATATTCGTATTCATTGTTTACTAATGTCCCTATCGAAATCTTTACTTGGTCTTGAAGAATACTTAAATCAATATCTCTTAATATTAAAGTTGCTTCTTTTGAAACAAAGTTTTCTAACATAAAAACTTTACTACCATTTGGAATTAATCTTGAAGAAATAGTCAATTTTTCACAATATGTGTCAGCATTTTCTAATTCAACATTGTTAAACCAAAGTTTAAGTTTATGCCTACAATCTTGACTATATATTACTTCTTTATAAGCACTACTTACAGCATACATATTTTATTCCTCCACAAAACCAAATTGAACATCAGTGTAAATATTTTTTAAAGGGTCAACAGGGTCGATATAATATTTTGTATAAGTAGGACTACTACAATACATTTTTTTAGTTACCATTTCCCACTCTACTTCATCAAAGAAAGTGCAATTAAACCAAACGGGACTTCTCATAGACATTAATTGTTTCATTTCTGCTCCTGACATTGTTGGGACATTAAAGTCTAATGTTTTTACATCATGCCTTATTCTATTTCTTATTGTGTACCCAGCAGTATTAGTATAAGCATCTAAATCAAGGTCATTTTGCCCTGCGTCATGAACAGGCGTATAAGGAAAGGCAACATTGTTTATATATACTTTATCATAATCGTAATTCATAAATACCTCCTTATCTTATAGTTATAGGTCTGCCATTTGATTTAGCCATATTTTTTAATTGGTCTAATGTATAAGTTCCTAATTTATTATTTTCATCAAGATAAATATTAAATATTTGCGTTCCAGTATTTTGTGCTTGTCCTAATTTTCTATCTAATAATTCCATCATTTGATTTTGATTAGCAACAAATGATTGCCCGCCTATATGACCTACAAATTCAGCACCTTTTTCATTTGCAACAAACAATTGTCCTACTGGTGGTAGTCCACCTTTGGCTCGTGTTTCAACATTAAAACTTTCTTTTATAGCATTTGCTATACTTCCTGTTAAACCAAATTTGCCAAAAAGACCTTGGATTTTACTTTCTGCTTTATTTGTATCAGCATCAAATTTTATAGTTGGATTTTTTTTATTAATTCCTTTTTGTAATTCAGAACTAATTTCATATCCCATTTCTTGCATTTTGTCTATTACTTGTTGTTGAATACCCTCATCTAATTTACTAAATTCAGTTAAAAAAGCATCTTTATCACTTTCGGCTAATTTTCCCCATTTCATCGCTTGTTCAGGCATTATTTCTTCGACAGCATTTGTTTCATTAGTTAATTCATCTAATAATGTTTGGTATCTTCCATCGCTTGTTTCTTTATATTGTTGTAATAATATTCCCCAATTAAATGCTAAACGTTCATTTGTTTCTTCGTCCGATTTGACTACAAGTTCCCCATTTTCTATATATGAATTTGTATAATAATCAACTTTTTCATTTATTTCGTCTAAATTTCCAGTTAAAACAGAAGTTTGTAAATCACTGTATTGATTTTGAACTAAAATATTTTCTTTATATTTTTCCGTAGCAATATCATATTGTTCTTTTGCACTTGTAACACTTTTGTTCAATTCGTCTAAATTTGTCTTTGCTTTTTTCAATTGTAGAGAATAATAAGCATTTATTCTTGTTCCATTTTGAGTTGCCACTAAATACGCTTTATATTTTTTATTATAATCGTCTTGTGCTTTTTCTTGTTCTTTTAATGCTTTATTGTATTCATTTCCTAGTGCAATCATTTGGTCATATAATTGTGCCTCACTACTAATTGCATTAGTATAAATTTGTCTATTGGCTTCTAATAAATATTCAGCTTGTTTTGCTTTTATTAAATCTTTTATTTTGGCTATATAAGTATCATAATCTTTAATTATTCCATCTATAAAACTATATTCGATACCATAGGCTTGTGATAATTCATTTAAAATAAAATTCGCTCTATCCTCATATCCATCTTTAACTTTTCCATTAGCATCAGTTATTTTTTCTAATTCCTCAACTAATCTTTCATGAATACCAGTTTGAACTAAATTATTAGTTAATTGTTCCTCAACCAAAGCATTTTGTTTATCTAATTCTTCTAAATATTTTCGTGTTGCTTCTGTTGTTTCGTTAAGACTTTCAATTACAGGAGTTGATGAAGTTGGATATTCCATAAATGCGTTATATAATGAATATAATGCTCCTGCTACTCCACCAATAATTGTGCCATAAATACCGAATTGTGAGCCAATTAATGCTCCACTTGCGATTGCAGTAGCAATTCCACCACCTAGTTTTAAAAAGCCTGTCGTTGTTAATTCATTTTGCTCGTTAACATCTTGCATAGCACTTTCAATTAATTTATAAGAAGCATATAAACCACCAGCACCAACTAATGTTACTTTTAATCTATCCATTAAAGTTAAATTTTTAGACCACTCATACATACCAATTTCAAGGCTTTCACTTGTTGAAATCAAAGAATAATTTACATTATTAAATGTACCATAAAGACTTTTAAGTGGGCTTAATAATGAAGAAACAATTTTAAATAAACCAGTTGAGCCTAAAAGTTTTGAAAATTTAGTTAATAAATTAATTGTATTTTTGGTTATTAAAATTGCAATAATTCCAGCCAATGCTTTTGCTTCTGGGCTTAAATCTTTAAACCAATTCCAAATGTTTTCTAATAAACCATCAATACCTTTAAATTTAAAACTGATGTCGCCAGTTAATGGGTCTATTTGTTTCTCAAAATTTAACCAATCCATTATAGCATCTCTTATTTTTGTGGCTTTCATTTGTACGTCATCAAGTTTATTGTTATAATCCTCATAAGCCTCATTAAATGCGTTCCAAATATCAGGATTAATTCCACCACTACCACTTACACTTACAGAAGAACCACCACTTGCAGGAGTAGTTATATTATTTAATTTATCAAAACTTCTTAACCCTTGTTTTAATTTTTCAACACTATCGCTAGCCCCGTTTAAACTATCTTCTAATTCTAAAACACTATCAGCAACTCCACCAAAATAATCATAATCTTCGGTATTATATCCAAATAAAATAGCAACAGTATTAATTATTTCAGTCAATACCATAAAAATTGCATTTAGATAAGGTAATACTTCTGCAAGAATAGGCATAAACATATTACCAATAGCCCTAGTTAATCTTTCCCATTGTTCACTCAAAATTCTCATTTGATTTGCTGGACTTTCTCAAAATATTAATCTATATATCACTATATAGTTTAGACTATCTCACAACCTACAACTTTACTTGTTTAGGCTCTTTGCACTTCGAGTAGTGCTAATCTCTACCCTACTTCCTTACGGAATAGTCGTTACACCTTTCTTAATTTTCATTAAGACTTGGCACGATATTTTCTTCGTAAAATTTAACACGATACCAATAATAATTATTATACATTTTGTTAGTATCTAAATATTTTAATATTTGTTTATATGAGTTTTTTTTAAATTTGTTATCTATTTCTGCTTCTTTTGTATTGTAATATTTTTTTATTATTTTTTTGTTTTTGTCGCATTGATAAATTATAGTTCTAACTATAATGTTTGTTCTTCTTTCAATTTTAACATTATTTTCATAAGACCATATAAAATTATTTGCTTTTTTATATCTTCCTTTTAAACAACCAATTATTGCAGTCCTTGAAGTTTGCGTTTTTTCGCTTGCTTCTGTAATGCTATCATATATTCCTATATTATTCCCGTATAAATCAAATTGATAAACTTTTATACATTTTGTGGATTTTGGTTTTTGATATGGTTTAGGTTTAGTATCTCCTTTAAATCTAAATATTCTTTCTTTATAATGTTTGTGTTCATTACAACTTTTTCTTATCATTCTTTTTTTGTAATCTTTGTTTATAAAATTTTCATAATAAGAAGCACTTTCATAAGAATTAATATAATTTCCATCTAAATCATATACATCAATTTCTTTGCTATTCCATGCACCACGTTGTTGCCTACCACCTTTTAATATATTATACCCATTAGGTTTCAATGAATTATATTTTTCAATATATTCTTTTTCTAATTTATCAATTTCTTCTTGGGAATTAGCACTATCTATAATTTCAAAAACAAAATTATTTGGGTCTTTTTTTAAATGATTATCAAAGTATGTGTTTTTTTTTGTTTTTTTACCGTAATAATGTTCCCATTTTCTTTTTTCAGGATTTATTGATTGTCCTATATAACTCATATTATTTAATTTATTTGTGAATTTATAAATATAATAAATTTCCATTTAACCACCATATTTATATTATCACTTTTTTCTGTTCGCGTCAAATCATCAAAGATTTTTATCGTTAGCAAACACAATACTTAAAAATTGTGTTCACACCCTTTTTGCTTAGGTTCACAAAGTTTTTCATTATTTTTTTCAAAATAATGCCACAAAATTTTATGGTACGTCCAAAATCATTTGTTGCCTCACTTAATTGTCTTGTTAAAGATACAATAGTTATTAATCTTTTTTCAGCATAAGATAAGTTTGTAATTTGAGCATCGATATTTAATTCATCTAATGTTTGTTGTAATGTATTTTGAGTAATATCGCCACCAGTAGCACCTCTAATTGGTTTTGTTTGTCCTGCCAATGCCGATTGTAATGTACTACTTGCTCTTTCAATATCAATATTATAAAGAGATGAAATATCAATAGACATTTGAGTTAATAAAGTAGATAGCCTTGTACCTTGTTCAGCAGATAAATTCATAGCATTAGATAATTGCTTAAAAATACCAACTGTTCTAGTTAGCCAACTTTCATCTAATCCATACATCTCTGTTAATTTATTTATAAATCGTTCAGCACTATTATATGAATTGTCAAAAGCAACTTGAAATAAGTTAATGTTTTCAAGATAATCACTACTTTTTGTTGCAAAACTTGATAAAACTTTAAATGCTCGGCTTAATGCTCTTGTAAATTCTCTTATTGCAGTATAACTAAAAGCAATTTTAGTAGTTTTACTAATTTGTTCTAAATCTTTATTTACAGGTTTTAAATTACTAGAAATATTTTGTATTTCTTTATTAGTTTCGGTAATTGGTTTTTTAATTTCGCCTAATGAAGAAGTAGTTGACTTTTTAAAACCACTCATATTTTTATTAAGATTTATTAATAAATCATTTGTCTTTTGTAATGTTTTTGTATAATCATTTCCACCTAAATCCCAATTTAAACTTTTAGGGAAAGTTTCAATTATCTTTTTTAAACTTAATAATCGTTGTTCGTATTTATCTAATTTGCCTTGTCCTGTTACACTATTTTGAAATTGTAAACTAACTCTTTCATTTGCATTGTCCATATTCTCACTCTCCTTTCTTCTTTAAATTTTCTAAAAATCTTTGTTTTACTGTTCCAAAATAAATCATAGATTTTTGATATTCTTGATAATTTTCTTTTTTCTTCTTTTCAATTTCTTCTTTTTTTTGTTCTTTTGCTAATTCCATATAAGGTTTAACAGGATAAGTATCTATTTGTTTATTATCCTTTTTACCTTTAAACATAGAAGCAATAATATTTCCTATAAATTGTTTTAAAGAAGAAAATAATTTACCATTTCCGTCATGTATGTATAGCCCTTGCAACCAACATTTATAATCTAATTCTTCCATTTCACGATTTTTCTTATTAATAAAAGAAGTACGGTATGCGACGAATAATTGTGGGTCATCTTTCCAAAATTCTTCTGCACTCATACCGTACTCTATTGCTAGTGGAAAAAGATAATTGCAATAATATTCGTAATAAGAATTATTATATTTTTTAAATATATCTTCTTCGTTTTCTTCTATTTGTTGGTTAGGGCTTTCAAGTTTTTTTGTTCTTTTGTATATTCTTGACGGACTTCTATACTACCTTGTAAAAATTCTCCTAATTTTCTACCCAACCATTCTGCTTTTTCATCATCTTGTAAATAAGGAGTTAAAATTTCTTTCACTTTTGAATAAGGCAATTTATGATTAGGATATAACCAAATGAAGAAAGACCTTATTGCAATTTTTTCAAGTGTTTTTTCCTTTAAGGCAACTTCCTTTTCAATATCTTCGTCGCTAGTAGCATTTTCAAAAGGGTTATAGTCATCACTTATTTCTTCTTCGTCAATATATTCATATAAGCCTCTATTTAGTATTTTCATAGACTTTTGAATATTACATAATTTATCGATTTGAATAAAACTCTCTCTATTTAATTCGACAGTATATTCAACTCCATTTAATTCAATTATCTCATTTTTTTTCATTATTATTTCCACCTATTAATTTTTTAAATTTTATTCATTTCCTGTTACAACTACCATAACACTTCTTTCAAATGAAGCATAGCCAGTTTTTGAACAAGTAATAGTTACTATTGCACTACCATCACTTACACCAGTAATAGTTACCTTTTTCTCACTTGCAGTTACAGTAGCAACCCCAACCGTATCACTAACAGCAGAAATAGTTGCATCACTTGGATTAGTTGTAACATTTATTTCTTTTGCACTAGTTCCAGTAATATATACTACTTCATCAATTGCATTAGTAATTAAAGCAGTATCCTCGATTAGGTCATAACAATTTTCAACATACTCATCTTTTGAGTTTGGTGTAATTGTAATTTCGCCTTGTTCAAGACTACCAACATCAGTATTACTAATCATGTAGTTTACTGTTCCACTAAATTTAAAGCCAGTAAAGTCTGGTAAGAAACGTAAGAACTCTTGTGGCTCTCCTTTAATACTTTCAAGAATTTTGATATTATCTCTATGTACGAAAAAAGGAATTGTTTTTTGTGGATTTTCTGTTCTACCCTCAACAGAAGTTGCTTGTGGGTTACCAATAGCAGTTTTGTCTAATTGAGCAGGGGCAGAACCATTTTCTCCCGTACCAGTAATTGGTAATAAAATAGAATATTTACCACTTGCTTTTTTTACAAATAGTCCAGAGCCTCTGTGTTCGCTTAATGCTCTATCTTCGATACTATTAAACATATTTTTTCATCTCCTTATTATATTTTCTCTAACATTACCTATTAAACATTGATATTGGATTGTTTTTCTCAATATGCTAGTGTCTAAATTAGGGGTAGGCTTGTTTTGAGTTTTTTTCATATTTAATTTTCCCCCAAAAAATTCCATAGTTAATCGACTTAACTCATCATTTATTATTTGTGAAGCGATTACTACATTGTTACCATTTTTTTTGTCTTTGGTATAAATATCGATTGTAAAATAAAATTCTTCATAATATTCAATTTTGTCGATAGTACAATAATTAGTATCTTTATTGTCATTTAATATACACGTGATAATTGGAAAATAAGTTGAAGTGTTTGTATTGTATTTAACAATTCGAGGATTATATTCGGAATTTTCTTCTACATAATTTTTAAAAGCATTAAAAATTTCGTCATATACTTCTATCATTTTAAACACCTCATTTCTTATTATTAAAATATTCGTTTACCCATGATTTAAGATTTTTGCGAATTTCATTAGCAGTATGCCTATAAATTTCAAAGCCAGCATATCCATAAGTTCCAATTTTTTCTCCATTTTTTATAAAATGCCAACCAAATTGATAATTATGTATATTGTAAGCCCAAGCATTAGGGTTATCATTAGCATTTTCTCCAACGATACCTACACCGTATTCAAAGGCTAATGCTATACTAAAACCATTTGGATAATTTTCAGGTTTAGTAGTGTTTGCAGGTACAGTTAAGTCATTATAAAGAATAAAACCTTTGCTATTATTTTTGATTTTATGATTATTGTTATATGCTTCAAAATATTCTTCATTTGTGCATTTTTCTGTACCCCCACCGACTTGTAATCTTTCTCGACTTATTTTTTTAACAAGTTCTAAACATTTATCTTGAATAAACTTTTGAAATGCACTATCAGTTTCCATTGATTTTATTTTTTTAATATAATCAATTTTCTTTTGAAGTACGTCTAATCCTTGTACTCCTAAATTCATTTTTAACATATTATTTTTCGTCTTTTTTTACATCATCTTTATTTACAACAAATTTAAAATCTTTTTTTTCTTCTTTAACTTCTTTGTATAATTCAAATTTTCCTGTTCCGATATAATCGCTTGCTAATGACTTTTTAACTTCTTTGGTTGCCCCAGTCTTTTTGTCAACGATTTTAACTTTATCCATTGTTTTCCTCCTTTATAATTTCTTCAAGTATTACCATTATTTTTGTATTTTGTTCACGGAAAGCCTTAACTAAATAATTAGCATTTTCGCCATATACATTTTCGCCTTTTGGAGTTGCACCATAAAGATACATTAAATCAAATTCTTTAAATATACCTCTATCAGTGTAATCAATTAACATTTGGACAACATTACTTTTTGTTTCTCCAAATGCACTCATGTAGGCTTGTAATGTTTTCCAAGTCATAGGTTGATAATTTTTAGCACCGTAATAAAATGGCTTTTCATATTCAACTATTTCATTATTGTACTCATCATATCTAACACCTTTTTTTCTTGCTATATAGACGGGTTTATTTCTATTAGAAAATGTATCAAATATTGGATTGAACATTGTCCTCATCACTCTCACTTACAATAAAACCAATCATTGGCTCTATTTCACTTGATAATTCATGCGTAATATAAGCACTATCTCTTGTCCATGACAAACCATTTTCACTATAAGATTTTATCCCTTGCGTTCCCATGTTTCTATACAATTCTTCGCAACATCTTAATTGCCAATTTTTATATTTTTTAGGTAATTCCATGTTTGAAAAATCTTGATAAGGATAACGGAGAGATAGTGCAACGTATTTACTATCTTCTAACAATCTAGTTAAAACTTCCTCGTAAACATTATAATTACCAAAAACATTTTCATTGTAATTTATTCTTTTTTTTAATAATTCTAATTGTTCTAATGCACTATCATCAACCATAAATCATTTCTCCTTTTGATTATCCTCTTGAAATTATACGAACAACAGGAATTAATTTGCTATCAACATATTTTTTAGAACTTGTTTCTCCATTGTTAGCAACTTCCCAATTTGCACCAGTTTCTAATTCAACATCTGTTGGAGATTTTGAAGTTTTTGTTACGTACGAAATATATTGTGGGACGATAACAAAACGTATTCTTGAAATTAAGTCTGTATGACCTCCACGAGTTTTAGCATCACGGTCTAATTCGCTAGGCACTTTAACACCAACATCTTCAAATTCAAAGAAGCCTTTTGAGAACATATAAGTTGTATATGTAGTATATCCCTCAACATCCACTTCATAATAACTTGAAGTTGATGGATTTCCAGTTGGAGAAGCAACAGGAGTGTAAACATAATTTCCAGCAGACCCACTTCTTGTATAATAAGTTTTTCCTGCTTGAACTGACGTGTCTGTGCTTGCTTTATATGTAGTTTCAGTTGTTTCACTAGGCATATCATCATCAACAACAACTAATTTTCCGTTATAAGTACCGATAGTTAAATCTCTTGTGATACCTGCTTCGTCAGTATATTTTAAAAATTGAATTAAGTTTAGTCCCTCTAAATTAGTTGCAACGTAAGAGTGCATAAACATAACTTCTAATTTTGCTTTTTTATCTCCTAATGCTTTTTGTGATGCTCTATTACAATCATCAGCATCTAAATTTCCCTCTACTTCGTAAGTATGTTTTGTAGCAAAATTGTCGCTACCGGTCATTGAGAAGATACCTTTTAACATTGATAAAGCGATACTTTGTTTAACACCGTCCCAATAATCTCTAACTTCTTGTGCCTCAGCCATGAAGTTTTGTCCTGTTAATTCGGTTACAAAGTCATCTTCGCCCCAAGCATTTGCACGACCAATTGCGATTTTTGTTTGGTAGTAAGTATCTCTTTCATTTGTTGTGATATTAGTTTCTCCATCATAGTTTACAGGTGTTCCACCAATTCTACCTTTAATTGGCTCTGTAATAAAATATCCACCTGATTGTTCACTTAATTTTGCACGATATTTACTAACATTAGTAAATATTGAACTATTAATTAATGCGTTTTCTTTTGTACTAGGTAAAGTTCTTACGTATTTTTCAAATACATTACTATTAAAGATTTTACCTCTAAATTTATCTGGCATTTTTTATCTCTCCTTTTCTATAATTTTTCAAATTCGTCAGGGTGTTCTGCTATAAATTTTTCTTGTTCGCTAGCACTTAATTTACTAAACTTTTCAAAAGTCATAACATCTTCCCCTTGTACGACATTAGTAATACTAGGTTTCAAATCAGCAGTAGTTAAACTTTCTCTTGTTTTCTTTTCAACACTTTCTTTTAAATTAGTTAAAGTTTCTTTAAACATATTTGCTTTTGCGATAGTATCATCTAAATTATCATTAACTAAACTAGCAATTAATTTATCATCAATATTTTCTCCTGCTAGGATTTCTTTTGCTTTGGCAGTATTAACAATAATTCTTGAAGTTTTTAAATTTTGTTCAATTTCTTTTTTTTGTTCTTCAAGTTTTTCTTGCTCGGTCATATTGGCTTTATTGATGTCGTCTAATTGTTTTTTGATAGTGTCATAATCACTAACTTTACTTAATTTATTGTTAAGTTCCTCTATCTTGTCTTTTGCTTCTTTTGTTGAATTGTGAAAAGCATTTAACAAATTAGTGATTTGTTCTTCCGTTGCATTTTCCCCTAAAATATTTTTAATGTCATCTCTTTTCATAAAATCTCCTCCTAACATTAGTTTTTTTAACAAGGACTAACAACCTCAAAGAGATTATATTTTTTTAAATATTGGCATAGGTTAATGGATTTGCACCACTACTAACAATTTTGGAGATTGTTGTGCTACTATTACACTAAACCCACATGAAAGAGCATTATTGCTCTTGATTTTGATTTTCTAATGTATCTTGAATATTATTATTTTGTTCATTTATATTGTTATTCTCATTGTTCCTATTAAATATTTCATTTTGTAATTCCCTTTGTTCTTCGATATATGCTTCTTGGAGTTTTGTTACAGCAACAGGGTCGGAAAATAAACCAATAACAGCATTTCTAATTTCAGGTGGTATTTGAGCAGTTGCTAAATTTATTAATGCTTGTGTTTTAACCAATAAGTTATCGCTTAAATCACGACTAAATTTAATATCTATATTGCTAACTTTAAGATTTTTAATATTGCTATTTTCAAGACTTCTACAAATTTTAAGAATTACTTTCAATGAATTTCTATCGCATTTTTTAAATGATTTTTCCTCGTTTTCAACTCTTACAGTAGCACTTGTAAATCCTTGTCCCGTTAATACGGCTTTTCCAGTTTCAGCATTACTTATTTCGCCACTTTGAGTTGCTTCTGGTACACTTAAAATACTATGTAAAGCACTTAATTTCCTCAAATAATAAATTTGAGTATCTAACGATTTTAACCTAGATTGTAAAAGTTCAACACTTGCTTTCTTTTGGTCGGTTGATTTAATAGACACAGCACCATATTTTTTGATTGCTTCCATGCCTTCTTCATCAACTTCGGCATTAGTGAATACCATTATGCTATTAACAAATGCTTCAATATCGTCTTTGTCTAAATTTTCAACATAATTTATATCGTCAAAAATATCTTTACAAATTTCTAAAAAACTCATGCGTTTTCGATTGAAATAATATTCAGTTATTATATGGATATTATGAATTATTGGTTGACTTTTAATTATTCTTAAAGTAG
>CASFFJ010000027.1 GCA_949293915.1 uncultured Christensenella sp. | reverse complement strand
ATTATATATGATTTCGGATTAATCCTACAACTTTCCCTAAAATTTGAAGATTGTTAGTAATAATAGGGCGCATAAAACTATTTTCTGGTTGCAAGCGAAAGTAACCATTTTCTTTATAATAACGTTTAACAGTTGCTTCATTATCAATAAGGCAGGCAACTATTTCGCCATTGTTGGCAATATTTTGTTTAGAAATGACAACATAATCTTCATTATATATACCTACATTAATCATACTATCGCCTTTAACTTTCAATACGAAAAGATTAGTACCACTAAACAAATTTTCAGAAACAATAATTTTATCTATTAAATTTTCTTCCGCAAGAATAGGCGTACCTGCAGCTATTTCACCAATAACAGATAGTGCAATATTGTTTACTGGTTTATCGGTTAATTCAATGGCTCGATTACGATTTGCTTTACGTGTAATTTTGCCTAATTTTTCTAGTTTGTTAAGATGATAAACAGCACTAGAGGTAGAATCTAAATTTAGATTGTTGCAAATCTCTCGAACAGTAGGGGGGTAATTAAATTTTTCAATGTATGAAACAATAAAATTATATGTAGCTGTAGTTTTATCCATATTTAATCTCCTAACTAAATTTTAACACATAAAAAACATAAAGTCAAACATTTGTTCGATTATTTTTTAAAAAAATAAAAATTTATATATTGACAAGAATTTATTCTTTACAGAAAGTTAATTAGCTAAAAACTAAAATAAGATGTAGATAAAATCAGTACATTTAGGGTACAAAAAACTAAATATATAATGTGTATTTAAAATAGATTATACACTATATATTGTGTATTTAATATATAATTCACAATTTATTCATCTTTTAATTTAACCTTGCCTGCAACAGATTTTCTAACATCATCACTTATTGCTGCATAATGTTTTTTAGTTGTATTTACATCTTTATGACCTAAAACTTCAGCAACAATATATATATCTTTTGTTTCGTGATAAAGGTTTGTACCATATGTTGAACGCAGTTTATGAGGAGTAATATTCTTAAGTGGGGTAGCTATGCGGGCATATTTTTTGACCAAATATTCCATACTTCTAACCGACATTCTTTTACATTGACTAGATATAAATAAGGCACGCTCTTCTTTTGGTAAATTCAGTGTTTCACGATATATCAAATATTCTTTTAACACACTTGCTGTTTCTTCGCCAAAATATAAGATTACTTGGTTACCACCTTTTCTAGTTACACGAAACGAATTTAAGTTAAAATTGATATCATCAACATTAAGACCTACACATTCACTCACACGAATTCCAGTTGTCAAAAATAATGAAATTATTGCATTGTCGCGAATTTTAAAATTTTCGTTATATTTTTTTTGGTGTTCACTAAATCCAGATAGTGTTTCGCAAGAATACATTAATTCAGTCGTTTCTTGTGGTTCTAATCTAATGATTGGTTTATCGTGTAATTTTGGTGAATTAACTTTGCTCGCAACATTAGATTTTATCATATCTTTATTAAAATAATATTTAAAAAATGCGCGTAAGGATGATAATTTTCTTAATTTACCACGCTCGCCATTTGTGAGAATTATACCATTATCTTTATCATAATAAGATAAATAAGCAAGATAACGCTCAATGGTTTGAGCATCAATGTTGTCAATGTCAACAACATTTATTGACATTATATCACGCCCAAAAAAACTTGTTTCATATGTTACTAAATAGTTAAAAAATGTTCGTAAATCTACCGCATAATTTAATCTAGTTAGTGGGGTAGTAGTATTTTGAATACCAATAAAGAAAATACTGCAAAATGCGGGAAGTTTTGTAAGCATTTCATTGAGTTTGCGCATATTATTTCTATTTCTATCTAAATAATAATTATTTGACATATAAACATTATATATCATCTTTTCGTTTTTGTCAAAGATTTTACGCAAAGATTAATTTTCAAAAATAATATATTTATTAATACTACTACAAACTAACGTAGCAGAAGAGATGTTTTTTTAATTTAATAATTTTTAATAAAAAACTTAATTTATATTACACACTTTTTATTTAAATTATTTTTTTACTTTTGATTGCATTTACAACTATATAATCATTTATCCAGTAAAAATAGTAAAATGTGAAAAATATAAAAATTTAATTGACTATTATTTAAATATTATTTATAATATAAATGTATAATATCAATGATAGGGACTAGTGTATTAATGGAAGGTCGAGAGAGTTTGCGGTTGGTGTGAGCAAATACTGAAAGTAATACATATCTACCCCTTAGATACTCGGTAATGCGAGGCTGACTGCATAGCGCAATTTGCAGATAATGAGTGGGCTAATTTTAGCCAAATAGAGTGGCACAGTGGTTAGATATCACCTCTATATACGATCATTTTTTGTTCGTAATAAGGTGATTATTTTTATTTAAAAGGAGATAATATGATAGACATTAATTTAATAAGAAATAATCCTGTATTGGTAAAGGATAATATTAAGAAAAAATTTCAAGACCAAAAATTACAATATGTAGATGAGGTTATTCTTCTTGACAAGCAAAATAGAGAACTGAAAATTGAGGGCGATAATTTGCGTGCTAAACGAAACATTTTGTCCAACCAAATTGGTGCGCTTATGCGTGAAAAAAAGCTAGATGAGGCCAACAAAATAAAAGCGGAAGTAGTATCAAACAACGAACGTATCGATATGATTGAAAAACAAGTTACTGAATTAGATGTAAAAATTAAGCAAATAATGATGAAAATACCTAACATGATTGCGGATGATGTTCCAATTGGTAAAGATGATAGCGAAAATGTTGAACTTAAAAGATTCGGCGAAGCATATGTCCCTAAATACGAAATTCCATACAATGCAGATATATTATCTTCAATAAATGGTTTAGATAAAGAAAGTGCGGGTAGGACAAGTGGTAATGGATTTTATTATCTTTTAGGAGATGCAGCGCGTTTATCATCCGCAATGCTTGCTTATGCACGTGATTATATGATTGAAAAGAATTTTATATATGCAATACCACCTTTTATGATTAGGAGTGATGTTGTCACTGGTGTTATGAGTTTTGCTGAAATGGATGCTATGATGTACAAAATCGAAGGAGAAGATTTGTATTTGATTGGTACTAGTGAGCATTCAATGATAGGGAAATTTAAAGACCAAATTTTAAAAGAAACTGAACTTCCTATAACTATGACATCTTATTCGCCTTGCTTTAGAAAAGAAGTTGGCGCACATGGTATTGAAGAACGTGGGATATATCGTGTACACCAATTTGAAAAACAAGAGATGATTGT
>CASFFJ010000026.1 GCA_949293915.1 uncultured Christensenella sp. | reverse complement strand
TGGAATATTAATTTACTAGTTAAATCTTCGTTGCATCTAACTTCTTGAATGCAATAAATGTCCGCATTAAAATTTTCAAACCAATCTAGCAATCCTAGTTTTATGCTTGCACGAATGCCATTTACATTATATGTCACGATTTTCATATCAAACATTATAGCATATTTTATTTGCAAATACAATTCATTATTTTGCATAAGCATTGCAAATCATATTTAATATGCTATAATGTCAAAAACACGAATGAGAAATTTTATGACTCTATCATATTTGGATATTTAGGAACTTATAGATTTTCTAAAAAACAATACGGATTAGGAATTTTGAGCAATTTGAAAAATTATTTTGAGCAAAAATCAAGCGTATAAAATTGCCTTTCTAACCGGACTGCGTTAGATAAAGATTTAATATATGTTAAAATAAAAACCCCTAGAGATATGTATTTTCTAGAGGCTTGATGTGGTGGCGGTGGTCGGGGTCGAACCGACATGATGTTGCCATCGGCAGATTTTGAGTCTGCTGCGTCTGCCATTTCGCCACACCGCCAGATTAAATTGAAATTTGGTTACACCCAATCGTTGCGATAATACTTTTTTAGTATAACACGTGTTTGAGATTTTAGCAAGAGATTTTTAGATTTTTTTTATTATTTTATAATTTTGATTTTATTAAAAACGTAAACTTATAATTTTCTCACAAAATTATGTGAAAGACAGATTAACACACATAAAATAATATGATACAAAAAAATAAGGCATTATCGCCTTATTTTTTTAACCAGTAATTTCTTTTAAACTGCTATAGTATAATTTAATAGTCGTATCAGATAACGTAGTGTAGGATATCATCACATTATTGTCTTGTAATTCTATCACATACTCTATTTTATCATTGGTTAGTTTTACGCTTGTATCACTAATTTCCACTTGATATGTCGTATCTGATATTGTCATCTCGCCCACTTTTAACTCTAGCATTTCTTCGCCATTAAACATATATACTTTAAATGTTTTATTCGCAAATACAATCTCTATGTTTGGCATATCATTACCGACAAGTTCAATCTTAACCAACTCATAGTCATCTGTTGAATAAACAATTTGGTTTATGGTTTTTGTTTCGTATTTAGAAGTGGTATTTATTGGGGACATTACAAAATCTGTAGCTAGATTTGGCGTATTATTGCTCCACTCTTCTATTGTTTCGTAATGATATTCTTCACTAGTTGTTGAATAATCATTTGGTGTGATAGTGACAGTGATTAAATAATCTCGATCTATTGTGAATTTGCTTTCTAACCTATACACGCCTTTATCGTTATTTAATGTTGTCAGTATATCATCACTATCCAATCCAGTTATTGCTAGGCTATATTTACCTTCCTCTATACTTGTAAATACAATCTCTATCTCTACACCATTCTCATAATAAATGTAGTTCATTGTTGCTTCATCTATTAGTGGTATGCTAGTATCTATCTTTGCCATATCCTTGTAGCCATTGTTAGATACGCTTATCTCTACCTTATACTTATCTGCTGTCCTTACATATATTTCTATTGTTTTATCAGCGTGGAATGACAATATTTCGCTTGTTATCTCTAAGGTAGCCAACCCATTGTCATTAGCTATCTCTATCTCATTGCCATCATTATCTAAGTAATAGTATTTTTTCAATTCTTCGTATAACAAGTTCTCTTTTTTCGTTATTCTTAAACTGTCTCCGATATACACATTGTCACTGGATATTGTGTAGTTGTTGTAATCATTGTCCACATTTAGTACAACTTCGTACTCTACTTTGTTTAAGTGTATTTTGTATATACCACTATGACTATCACTATTAAAATCTGTAATTGATAAAGTTGTAGATGTCATTTGTATTGTAGAATTTGTTGGAATGTCTGCTAGCGCTTTAAATCCTAAATTATTACGAGTGTAACCAGTAACAACATAACCATAATTTAAATTAAAGGTTATTGTGACATCTGTTCCAGCAAATATTGTTACGCCATTTGCTAGTGCACTGCCATCTATACTATGGTCTGGGTTTGTAGTTATTGACATTGTACCATAATCATCATTTGGGTTACCATTCCCATCATCTAGAAAGTATATTACCTTTAACTTGCTATTATCTATCAAGTCCAAATACACATTTATATTCAGTCCACCATTTGTATACGTGTCTGCTGAAATTGTATATTTATTTTCTGTCAATGGTTGGTCATTAATCTTTATAGTTACAGTGTATTTAAAGTCGACTGTATATGTTAACTCAATTTCGTTACCTATGTAATAATAGTCTGGATTGCTGTCTAACCTTGTAACTGTGAAACTAGTTAAACTCTTT
>CASFFJ010000025.1 GCA_949293915.1 uncultured Christensenella sp. | reverse complement strand
ACAGCAATATCTGGAGCAACAAGCAGTACATATCAGATAGGCAGTGGTATGGCTGGCAAATACATATATGTAGTTGTCACAATGACCAAGACTAACTACAACACCAAGACAGTATCTGCAGTGACAAGCAGCACAGTAACAAAAATTACATTAACTACGCCTACTGGTTTAACTTGGAGCGATAGTTTAGGTACAGCAAGTTGGAATCTGGTTAGCAGTATCGGCAATGTAACAGTAACATATACAGTGACATTGTATAAAGATTCACTAGCTGTTAATACACAAACTGGTTTAACAGCAACAAGTTATGATTTCTCAAGTGTTATGGAAACTCAAACTAGTGGTGGTGCTTATACATTCAAAGTGCAAGCAATCAGTAGTGATACAGATAATTGCAATAATAGTGCTTTATCATCAGAATCAGCAGTATTGCAGATTAGACAAATAACTGTCAATATAGAAGGTAGTGTGGCTACTGCTGGCTTGTTGGTAGATAATGTAGAAAATGCTATTACAGCATCTGGTACTAAGGTCATAGTGAAAGAGACTTCTGAATTGTGTGCTTATGGTACAGCGGGTAATAATCAAATAATAGTAATGTACGTAAGAGTAGGAGATTCTGACATTCCTCAAGTGTCAGCGACAAGAGAAATAACCACAAGCAATTCATCAGCAATGAGTTGGTATAATGGGGATGATACTACAATCAAGTTTGTGTTTAAAGAAGCGTATGAGTTATCAGTGACTGTCGATGGTTCAGATGCAACAGATGGAGTAGTGGTAACAACAGATGATGATATCTCTAAAAAGGCAGGCGATTATATCGCTACAGATGCAACAGTGACATTAACAGTGAATGAGACAACGCTTGCAGGCGCGGATAGTAATAAAGTGTTTATGGGCTTTAGTTATGAAAAGGATGGCGAAAAATACACAACATACAACCAAGGCAATAGTGATTTCACTATCACAAATAACGAAGGAACATATACTTGTGTAACTGAAGAACAAGTAAGCAATGTTAAAGTGTTCATAAAGCAGATAATAGCTAATGTGACAGTAAATGCAAGTTCAATGTCAAGCGAAGTATTAATCAAAAATGAAGAGGGCTTTGTAATGACAATAACAGCAGACGGAACAACAACATTATCTATCTTCGAAGGAGTATGGACAGTTGTAAGCGGAACAGTTACAGACCCTACTAATTTATTCACAGTGAGTGCTACTTATGGAACAATTAGTTATGCAACTGTAGATGGTAATCATCAATATACCTTTACACCACCAACGACATAACAACAATAGCAAGGGATATTTGATATGACCAATTTTAATAAACATAAACTAATTATGTAATTAGTGATTAAAAAAGAGTGAAAATCTATTCACTCTTTTTTTGTATTAAAAATTCAAAAAAAACACATTTTACAATAACTCTTTAATTCACTAATGTCTTTTATGTTTTTTCGCTTTTGTTAGTTTAATTTTTTCTTTAACATTAACAACAATGTTAATAATTATATGTATACTCGTATATACATACTCGTTTATACCTAAATTTTCATAAAAATGAGCGTTAAATTAGTATTTAAAATTAATATCAATATTTGTTTTTGTTTTTTTACAATATTAATTCGATTTGTTTATAGAATTTTTTCAAAACACTAAATCAACCTAACGAATAAAAAAACTTTACTTTTTAATGATAAATTTTTATAATATAAAAAGGAGTGTGTGCTGATTTTAATTATTTAGCACGATTTGATATGTTATATTTTGTATCAACGCCAATAGGTAATCTTGATGACATCTCGTATAGAGCGGTCAATGTTTTGCGTTCGTGTGATGTTATCGCGTGTGAGGATACTCGCCATTCTAAAATTTTGCTTGATTATTATGATATAAAAGTAAAAACAATTGCCTATCATAAATTCAACGAACGCTCAAGCGCAGATGGAATCATAGAATTGTTGCGTGCAGGCAAGAATGTGGCGGTAATCAGTGATGCTGGTATGCCAGTGATATCTGACCCGGGTAATGTTTTGGCAAAAAAATTAATCGAAAATGATATTAAATTTACTATTATTCCGGGTGCAAACGCAGGGCTTTGTGCACTTGTGTTGAGCGGATTTGATGCTAGTACATTCGCTTTTTTTGGTTTTTTGAGCGAAAAAAATAAAGAATTAAAGCTTCAGCTTGAAAACATTAAAAATTTCATAGGTACAAAAATTTTATACGCTTCAAAATATAATATTAACAAAGATTTATCAAGTTTATATTCCGCTCTTGGCGAGGTAAAAGTCGCAATCGTTAGCGAGATTACCAAACTGCACGAAAATGCACACATTGTCCGCTTGCCTTATACTATAAATGAACCAAAAGGTGAGTATGTTTTAATAGTGGAGCAAGGTAAGAAAGATTGTATCATCCCAACAGATGAAGATATAATGAATGAACTAAAAATTTTATTACAATCAAACGATAAAAATTCTTCTTTTAAAATATTAAAAGATAAATATAATCTAAAAAAATCGTATATTTATAAGTTATATGAGAAAAACAAAAATTTTATAATATCTCAATAATAAACTCTTTTTAAATCAAAAATCTAGTTTTTAGAACTAGTTTTTTTATATTAAAAAACCACCAGATAGTCTACTGATTAGGCTGGGGTTTATCGATGAACAGTTTTTATTCTTTTATTATAGGCGGTCGTGGACTTCACATTTTCATTTTTTATTAATTTTAAGTTTTGTTTGCGTTAAAATAGATTATCTAATTTTCTCTTAACATATTTCATTGCGCTCATAATCAATTTATAAAAAAATATTATTTCTGCTTAACATATTAGATTGCGCGCCTTTAGTTAGTTCAAACTTAATACTCAATCAATATATGAAAAAACTACTTTTATTAAAGAAGTAGTT
>CASFFJ010000024.1 GCA_949293915.1 uncultured Christensenella sp. | reverse complement strand
TTTATTAAAAATTTAAAATTTTTGTGAATTTTTTACATTTTTTATTAATTTTTTATTATTTTTATTGTGTTTTTTATAAATTTAATAATTTTTACATTTTTTTATTTTTATAAACTAAAATTTTATACTATAATTTTTTTGTACGAAATACTTAATTATAAATATAAATTATAAAAATAATTTTGTTATGATTATAATAATTCTTTTGCATTAAATTAAAAAAATGTTATAATCTTAAAAAGGGGAAAATATGAAAAAAGTTACAATTGATGGAAATATGGCAGCAAGCAACATTGCATATATGTTCAATGATGTTGCCTTTATTTATCCTATCACGCCAAGCAGTCCTATGGCAGAAAACTGCGACCAATTTGCTTATGATGGCAAGTTGAATATTTTTGATAACAAACTTAGCATACGACAAATGCAAAGTGAAGCAGGTGTGGCTGGTGCATTGCATGGCAGTCTTATGGCTGGTGCAAAAAGTACAACGTTTACTTCTATCCAAGGCTTGATACTAATGATACCTAATATGTACAAAATTGCGGGCGAAGGTTTGCCATGCGTGATATATGTTGCAGCGCGTGCAGTTGCTAGTCATGCACTAAATATTTTCTGTGATTACAGTGATATCTATGCCTGTATGAAAACTGGTTTTAATATCATCAATTGTTCTAGTGTGCAAGAGGTCAATGATATTGCTATTGCTTGCGAACTTGCTAGTATCAAGACTAGTACTCCTTTCATTTGTTTCTTTGATGGATTTAGAACAAGCCACGAACTTAGCACAATCTATCAAACCGAACTGGATGATTTGAAGAATATTGTTGATTTTAATCCAATAGACAATTTTAAACATCGTGCTCTTAATAATCACGAGCCATTCTGCGCAGGTACTAATCAAAATCCGGATGTATTTATGCAAAATCGGGTGGCTTCACTAAATAATTATAAAAATGTCATTAATGAAGTTAAATCTGCATTAATCAAACAGGCGGAGATTACAAAACGATCGTATGACACTGTTGAATATTTTGGCGACCCTAATGCAAAAAATGTAATTGTTGCTATAGGTAGTGCAACCGATGTGTGTAAATTAGTATTAAAAGATAATGACAAAAACGGACTAATGAAAGTGCGTCTATTAAAGCCTTTTGATGAAGAAACATTTATCAACATACTACCTAAAAGCGTAAAAAATATTACTATTATTGAACGAAATCTCGATGTGAATGGCGTGGACTGTCTTGCTAGTATCGTTATGTCCGCTTTGATGAAAAAAAATATTAATGTTAAAATATATACTGGCGCGTATGGTTTGGGTGGCAAAGAATTTACACCTGATATGGCGCTCGCTGTATATGATAATATGGTCAATAGAAAAAAAGAATTTTTCACTGTCGGTATTTATGATAACGTGACCAACACTAGCCTTGAGCTAAAAGATAGTTATACTGATAAATTGTCTAATTTTAGTATGCGAGTGTACGGACTTGGTAGTGATGGTAGCGTAAGTTCTGTCAAAAATACAATAAAAATTTTAGGCGAAGAGACAACATCTTACATGCAAGGTTATTTTGATTATGATAGTAAAAAATCTGGTAGCCTTACTATATCACATATGCGTAGCAATTTTTTGCCTATTAATGCGCCATTTAATCCGCAAAAAGTGGATTTTGTAATGTGCAATAATGTCGGTTTTATTGAAAAATACGACATCGCAGACTGCTTAAAACCTTATGGCTCAATGCTAATTAATTGTCCATATAACTTCACTGAATTAGATAAAATTATGCCAAATAAGATGAAAGAGCAATTGCAAGAAAAACATATTCGACTATTCTCTATTGATGCAAATAAAATTGCTACTGAAAATGGTTTGGGTGCAAAAATCAATACTATTATGCAAACAGCATTGTTCAAAGTAAGCGGATTACTGCCATTTGATTTAGCGGAAGAAAAGATTAAAACTTCTATCATTAAAACATATTCAAGAAAAGGTCAAAAAATTGTTGATGCTAACTTGAAAGCAATCGAAAATGCAGTTGAATATTTAAAAGAAATTAACCCAAAGAAATTTAATCTAAAAGAAACACTCGCTTGTAAAGTCAATCAATCTGATTATTACGAAGAAATAATTGTACCTACAAGCAATCAAAAAGGCAACGATATTCCTGTTAGCAAATTTAATGCGGATGGACATATGCCAACAGATACAGCGAAATTCGAAAAACGCGGACTTGCCACAAATCTACCTGAATGGATAAGCGAAAAATGTATTGAATGTGGTAGATGCACGCTTGTCTGCCCACACGCAGCCATTCGCCCTGTCGTGTTTGATGGTAAGAAATCTGTACCAAAGTCTTTCACAAGTAAAAAAGCAATTTTAGTAGATGCTAATTATCGTATGCAAGTTAGCACACTTGACTGCACTGGCTGTGGCGTATGTAGTGAAGTTTGCCCTGTGAAAGCATTGATTATGAAATCCGCAGATGAAATTAGGGATAAAGAAATTGCAAACGAAGAATTTATGCTCACTCTTCCAACAAAAACTCCGTTTACTCCTGACACTGTCAAGGGGATTCAATTCAAAAAACCTTATTTTGAATTTAGTGGCGCGTGCGCTGGTTGCGGTGAAACGCCTTATATTAAGCTCGCGACTCAACTCTTTGGCGACAGAATGTTGATAGCAAACGCGACCGGTTGCTCTTCTATATATGGTGGCACTTATCCTGTCTGCCCATATGCTAAAGACAATGACAATTTTGGTCCAAGTTGGGCAAACTCGCTCTTTGAAGACAATGCTGAATTTGGATATGGAATCGCTATTGCAAGAAAAAATCAACGTAACCTATTCATTGAAAAATTAAAAACACTTAATTTTTCTAAAAAAATAACTGAAATGGTAACGCCATTTATAGAGGACACTGAAAATCATACTTACAACAAAAAATTAATTTTATGGTTGAAAGATTACAGAAAAAAACATATAATAAAAGGTGATGATTTTTATATATTTGATAATTTGAATTTAATTACCAGTCCAACTGTGTGGATAATTGGCGGAGATGGTTGGGCGTACGATATTGGTTTTGGCGGACTTGACCACGTAGTTGCAAGTGGAGAAAATGTCAACATTTTAATATTAGACACAGAAGTATATTCAAACACTGGCGGTCAAACAAGTAAATCTACTCCACGTGGTGCAACTGCAAAATTTAATATTTCAGGTAAAACAACTAAGAAAAAAGACCTTGCAAGTATGCTTATGACTTACAAAGATGTGTATGTAGCGCAAGTTAGTATGGGCGCCAACCCAGACCAATGTGTAAAAGCATTTGTTGAAGCAGAAGCATATAACGGGCCAAGTGTGATTATTGCATATGCGCCTTGTATTAATCACGGATATGATTTACATTATAGTAAACAGCACGAAAAAAATTCAGTGCTTAGCGGATATAATACGTTGTTTAGATATAATCCAAACGAAAAAGAACCTTTAACTATTGACAGTTTTGATCCTGTTATGAAATATGCTGACTATGTAGAAACGGAAAATAGATTTGCTATACTAAATAAAGTCAACAAAGACAATAAATCTAAATTATTAAAGCAAAGTGAACAAGATGCTATCGTTAGACGCGAACGATATAAAAAACTAAAAAAATAGAAATATTTAACAATCATTATTTTTCATATCTTTTTAATTTTTATATCTTTTTAAATAGATATTGACATAATCCGTAATCAGTGATATATTTGTAAAAATATATAGGAGTTTTTTATGCAAGTTAAATGTTTGTGGAAAGCATTATTATTTAGTTTCTTAATTTGTCTTGCAGGTAGCATCGTATGGGGAATTGTATATTCTTTTGGCTTTATGGTTTATCTTGTTGCCTTACTCACAGTTGTTTTCGCTGGACAAGTCTTTGTAAAATTTTATAAATTTAACATTTTATCTTTTATTTGGATTAGTGTTTTTGCTTTTTTGTTAAATCTAGTTGCTTCCATATTAGCACTTAATCTTGAAATAGTAAATGATATATATCCTGAGTATTCTTTTGCAAGAGGTTTGGAGCTTTTATTTGACCTTATTAAAACAAATACAGAAATTAGGAATGCTTTTATAAGTGATATATTATTTAACTTTTTTGCGGTAATTGTTGGTGTTAGCATTGTATGGATAAATATTGCAATACGAAATAAGCGCGCTAAAAACTCAACTCAAATACAAACAAAAGCAAATGTTCCAACCACAACAAAACAAAATATTAACAACAATCAATCCAATTTTGATAAATTTTATGATAAGTTAATATTAGAATTTAACAATGTGATTAATGAATTTAAAACTAATAAAGACTCAGAACTTTTTAAGAAAAAAATTCTTGTTAAAAAAAAGAATATTTATCAAGTTTAGATACAAAAACAACTGAGAAATTAAAAATAAAATTAAACAATGAATTAAAAACTACTCAATCAAAAACGTTACAAACAACTATAAATGTAGTTTTAAAATTATTAAATTAACGGTTAAGACCGTTTTTTTAATATCCATTTTTTTAAACACTATTTTATCAATACTGATTCAATTTTTAATATCTATTATTTGAAAAAAATAGATGAAATCTATTGACATTATTAAAAAATTCTTTTATACTTAATAAGTATTGCTATATAGACTACACCTTTTACCACACGAAAAGGTAGTATTCTACACTATCCCTGAACGCGAAATAAAGGGAATATTATTTTTAAGGAGATAAAACAATGAAAACAATTATGGCAAAACCTGCCACAGTTGAAAAGAAATGGTATATTATAGATGCAGAAGGCAAGCCTCTTGGTAGAGTTGCTAGCGAAGCGGCAAAACTTCTTCGTGGTAAGCACAAGGCTAGCTTCACACCTAATGTAGACTGTGGTGACAATGTTATTATTCTTAACAGCGATAAAGCTGTTTTAACTGGTAAGAAAGAAGAACAAAAATATTTTAAACGCTATTCTGGTTATCAATCTGGACTTCATCTCACTCAGTACAAAACTATGATGAGAGAAAAAAGTGATGTGGCTATGCTCCGCGCTATCAAAGGTATGCTTCCTAAAAATAGTTTGGGCAGAAAAATGGCTACACACGTTCATATTTACAAAGGTGCTGAGCACAACAATCAAGCACAAAAACCAGAAGTATGGAATGGAGGGAATAAATAATGGCTGAAATTAAAGAAGAAGTAGTAGAAAAAAAGACTACAAAAAAGACCACTACCCCAAAAGTTAAAACTGAGAAAAAAGAAACTGCTGAACCAAAATTAGAAAAAAAGACTGAATCAAAACTAGAAAAAAAGACTGAACCAAAACTAACTAAAGCCAAGTCAAGTAAAGCTAAGGCTAAAGTGCAAGAATTCCTCGGTACAGGCAGAAGAAAATGTTCAGTTGCTCGCGTTAGATTAACAACTGGTAGCGGTAAAATCACTGTAAACGGTGAAGAATTGGACAAATATTTTGATATCGATACTTATATCACTATTGTCAAACAACCTTTGGTTGTTACAGATACCTTAACTAGCGTTGACATCACTGCTAACATCTATGGTGGCGGTAAATCAGGTCAAGCAGGGGCTATCCGACATGGTATCACAAGAGCATTAATTGAATTTAGACCAGAACTTCGTCCTGAACTGAAAAAAGTAGGTCTCATTACTCGTGATGCTAGAAAGAAAGAGCGTAAAAAATATGGTTTGAAGAAAGCACGTCGTGCTCCACAATTCAGTAAGCGTTAATCGTATCATATAGTGTTTAAAAAAGGCAAACAAAAATGTTTGTCTTTTTTTTATTGTTTCAAAGCATTTGCTTGCCTTGTAGCATCCTAGCACTTCGTTATAATTGTTTTTATACATATGTCCACACAATTATGTGAAAATTTATATTTATTTTACAAACCATCTAATACAACTACTCTACAGAAATAATTTGTATGCAATTACAAACCAAATATGCTAATTGAAATTTTTTTTAATTTTTTTGTAAATTTTATTGACAAATTTATCAATTATTGTTAGAATAATATTGCGTTTGTGGTTAAGGGGGATTAGCTCAGTTGGCTAGAGCACTTGCCTTGCAAGCAAGGGGTCATCGGTTCGAATCCGATATTCTCCACCAGCGGTGAGAATGGATTTATTCTTCACCAGCGGTGAGAATGGATTTATTCTCCACCAGCGGTGAGAATGGACTTATTCTCCACCAATTTCGTGATTGATATTGAAAAATATTTATCATTCGAATTCATATTTCTTTCCGTTTACACAAACGCCAATTAAGTTTGAATTAAACACTATTACAATATAGTTATGAATATGACAGTTGATAAAGTCATAAAAACAGATATAATATAGAGATGTAGCTCAGCAGGTTAGAGCACCACCCTGCTGCCGAGCAAGTTGTGCAACTTCTTGCGAACGCCAAGGAACTTTTGTTGCAAAACAAAATTCCTTATAAGTGGGTTCCCACCTTATCTGGGTGGAATGTGACAGTTGATAAAGTCGTTAAAACAAACCAAAAATTATATAGAGATGTAGCTCAGCAGGTTAGAGCACCACCCTGATAAGGTGGGGGTCGGT
>CASFFJ010000023.1 GCA_949293915.1 uncultured Christensenella sp. | reverse complement strand
GATGAGTAAATGGTGTGTTATATGGCGTGATTGCAATCGTTGGTGTGTTTATGGCTATAAATGGCAATATGCGAGTGGGTAAAATTTCAAGCTTTTTATCATATGCAGAGAATTTCACTAAGCCTTTTAATGATATCACAAGTATCTTTGCGGATTTAAATGTTGCAGTAGCGAGTGCAAATAGAGTTATTGAAATACTTAATGAAAATGAAGAAATTAGCGATGCCGATTTGCCAGAATTGAAAAAATGTACAGGCACGGTAGAACTAAAAAATGTAGATTTTAGTTATGAACCTACTTTTAAACTTATTGAAAATCTCAATTTAAAAGTTGATTCGGGTAAACGTGTGGCAATTGTTGGTCCGACCGGGTGTGGAAAAAGCACTATAATTAATCTACTTATGCGTTTTTATGATGTAAATGGTGGTAGTATTAAAGTCAGTGGCAAAGACATTCGAAAGATAAAACGAAATTCGTTCAGGCAATTTTATGGTATGGTGTTGCAAGAAAGTTGGCTATACAACGCAACTGTTCGAGATAATGTTGCTTATGGCAAACCGGATGCAAGTATGGATGAAATTATCGAGGCGTGCAAACTGGCGAATGCGCACGAATTTATTGAAAATTTACCAGATGGTTATAATACAATGATCACTGAACGTGCGGATAATATCAGTGCTGGTCAAAAACAATTATTGTGTATAGCGAGAATAATGTTATTAAAACCACCTATGATGATTTTAGATGAGGCTACCAGCAATATTGATACGCGTACTGAAATGAAAATTCAACAAGCGTTAGATATCATTATGGAAAATCGCACTTGCTTTATCGTAGCGCACAGATTGTCAACTATTGAAAATGCAGATGTTATACTTGTTATGAATAAAGGTAAAATCGTAGAGCAAGGCAAACATACTGAACTGTTGGCAAAAGGCGGGTTTTATTACGAATTATTCAACTCGCAATTTGGCAATTAACAGCTACAATCGCTTTAAAAAAATTACAGGTTTAATTCGCCTGTAATTTTTATATTAAAACTATATAAAATTTTTAATTAGTACAAATGAAAAATGTTTTATTAATCTGATTTGTATTTGTGATTTATATTAAAGATTTATCGCATAATATTTATCGGATTTTGAAAGTTAGTTCACGTATTTAAATTTATTTTTATTTGCTTAAATCATTATTAAATTCATTTATGAAACATTGGCGATTGTTGATAAGTCTTGTATCATTTGGATTCAATGTAATGGCTTGATTAACCGCTTCTATTGCTTTTTTGTAATCTTTAATATAATAATAACAGAGCGACAGATAGTCATAAGGCGTGCTACTCCAACAACTAGGGGATGACATATAGTTTAAGTCACGGTTGGATATTTTTAACATTTCAACAAACATAACGCTGGCGCGCAAATAATCTTTTCGTTCAAAATACATTATTCCTGCTTCAAAATATGGTTCACGTATGTGTGGCGCTTCTATTATTGCACGCAAAATATATTCTTCTTCTTTGTCTTTATTGTTAAGCGCACCATAACTTTTTGAGATATAGCGCATACTAGCACATCTTTCATCTTTCCAGTTGGCAGTAGATAGCGTGAGATGTTTTAATAAAGTTTCAATTGCTTGTTCGTATTTGCCATAAAACATATATTCACGTCCCAAATAATGTACATTCCTATCATCATACGGATTTTCTTTTACAGACAGTTCGAGCAATGGCAAATAACTAGAACGTGATTTTGTGTCATCTGCTCTATGATTTAATTGTATGTTTGGTAGCGTGATGGTGCAGTAGTTTTCATTATTAGTTTGAGTCAAAACTTCGTGTACAGGATATTTCCATTTAAAAGCATTATATTTGTGCATTTTGTTTGCAAAAAATACAATTCCTTCACTACCATCTGGATTAAAATTCCAAGTGTAGCGATATCTAGCAATTCCAGTATTTTCTTGCCAATTATCGCGCAAAATTTTACTCCAACCTAGTTCAAATATTTCATCTAAATCGACACATACACAAATATCAGTATCGTTTGGAATCAATTGCATACTGTCATTACGTGCGACATCAAAGCGAAATTTTTTGTATTTTTTTTGTGCGACAATAATATTAAGTTTTTTCAGTTTTTCATAACTGTCATCAGTGCTACCTGTGTCAAGAACACATACATAATCTGCTTCTTTAACTGAGTTGTACCATCTATCGATGAATTTGCTTTCGTTTTTACAAATTGCATATACACATATTTTTCTTTTCATAATTTTATTTTATGCAATTTAATTTAATGTTGTGAATTTTTTTCAGTTTAAAATAAATTTAAAATAGACACGAATTAATAAAAATTAATAAAAGTTAATAAAAATTAATAAAAGTTAATAAAAATTAATAAAAAATTAACAAAAATGAATAAAAAACTGATAAAAATATAAAAAATGCTAAAAAAATTAATATTTTTAATTTTTAATTATTTTTTTAAAATGTCTTTTTAAGATTGACATATTGTTAAATTTTAAGTAATATTTTAGTATGAAAAAATTTGATAATCCATTAGATGAAATGTTATATATTTTATCCAAAGAATGTGAACAACCTATTCCTAATAATCTAACTGATTATGATAAAAGGTATTTAATTAATATGCTTATGGTTATTCGTACGCCAGGTTATCTTGATGAGCGGTTTTTGGAATTACAAGATGAAATTTTAAAAAAAGAAAGTAACGAAAAATGTTATGATTTCTCACTAGTGAAGTTTAAAAAACATTTTGCACTTACACGACGTGATATCACTGATTTAAAAATTGATGCCATCTGTTGCGAAACAATGTCTATCGTTGGCAATATGATACCTAATATAAAATGTTTGGATAATCAAATTCTTTTAAAAGGTGGATTGCAAATTCGCGAAGAGTGTAACAAGTTTAATGATGAGAATAAGTTTATTGTTAAATATGGTAGTGCGTTTTGTGTATCTGGATATAACTTGCCAGCTAATAATGTTATAAAATTAATCTTGCCACATATAGACTTGTGCAATCAATATTATATTGATAAAATTAGTAATGCTATTGTGTCTGCTCTTGATATTATTAGAGCTAAAAAGATTAATAAATTTGCAATAAATATTTCAATTGACAAACGATTTAATATTTCGAATGAAATTTATTCTTATATTGTAGTTTTTGTTGTATCAAAATATATAAAAGAGCATAAATATAAATTAAATTGTCTGCTTGTTGTGGATAATGATGAAGATGAGAATATGCTTAAATCTAAGTATAAAATTAAAAACGTTTTTTAAATGTATTTAAACATTAGGATATGACTTTTTGATAAACTATCAAATAAGTTTACAAAACAATTTATCAATGATTTTATTGAATTTTTTGCAAAATTTTTGTAATATATCTTTTCTTCATTTCCTTCAATGTCGTGTAATTCATCAATGATTTTTATTAACAATTTCATACACGAAAATAAATTGAAATCTTTAATATTGTTTAATCTTTTATTAGAACTAAAATCAAAAGTTAG
>CASFFJ010000022.1 GCA_949293915.1 uncultured Christensenella sp. | reverse complement strand
TTTTTGATTTTTGTGATTTTTATGAGTGTAACATTGATAATAAAATTGAAATCGAATGTTGGCTTGATGACGTGAAATCGTTAAATTCAAGTATTTCAGAATATGTTCAACATATCAATGATAAAGATGAGATTGTTGAAGATGATACTGATGAAGAACTTAAAACTGTTCTTATTATAAGTTTAACTAGCGAAGGACTACAAAAAAAATGGAATATTATTCAATCAACAAATGTTTCATCTTTAGTTAATTCAATAAGAAAAGAGTTTCGCTATGATTATTTAACTTCAGACAGAGTTCCTGAAAAAGATATAAATTTAACAAAAAGTGGTCTATTTTATAAAAATACAAAACAAAACGAATTATTATGGAATAAGTTAAATGAAGTTGGCAAAGATGCTGTAAAAGAAACGAATGATAAAATAATAAGTAACGAAGAATTAACAACTGAATTAACTTCAATTTTTAATAAAAATAAAAATTTGTTTTTTAATGGTGTATCTATTGGAATGAAAGATATTGCTTCTTCTTATTTTAATAGTGGTTTTCAATTTATAACTAATCACACAAAGTATTCAATCCCGCTTTCAAAACACAGCAAGGGAAAACAAAATTTATTTTTGTTTGATTTAATTTTAAATTCATTAGATGAAAACTCAATGGTTTTTATAGAAGAAGTTGAGCAAAATTTAGAACCAATAAATCAGAAAAAAGTTGCCTTACAATTTCGCGAAAAAATAAAGGGACAATTATTTATTACAAGTCATTCAGCTAGTTTATTGGATTACTTTAGTTTAGAAAATATGTTTTATGTTAGAGATGGAAAAATTATTGACTTAATAGATATGAATTCTGATTTTGAAAAAAAATTCTTGACGCAAGTTCTTAAATTTAATAAGTATAATTTCATTTCATCTTTAATGTCTTCGAAAGTTTTATTATGTGAAGGTAAATCAGAATATAATGCGTTACCACTATTTTCGGAAATAAACGGGAATTATTTATTAGATAACAATATTCATATATTAAAAACAGAAGGTAAAGGAAATTTCTTTCAATATTTAAAGATGTATAAAAAGCTAAATATTCCTACAATGTTACTTTTAGATAGAGATACAGATAATACTAGTATAATTAATGATTGTAGGGACCTTACAAATAATATTTTTCTACAAGAAAATAATTACGAAGATATTATTTGTCCAGATTTAAAGGAAATTTGTAATGATTTAGAAAAAGTTATTCCAATTTCTCAAATCAAAAACTTTTTAACAGATTTTCCTAATAGTGATAAGGGTAGAAATAGTAAATATGATACGGTTAATGAAGCTATAAAAAATTTAGATATAAATGCAATTGCTACATATTCAGATTTATATTCGCATAAGGAATTATTTACAACAATATTACATCAAAAATTTGTATCAGACTATCACTGTTTGTTTATTGCAAATTTAATTTTAGATAATGGAAAAAATCCTAAGCAATACAAAAATTTATTTGAATATTTAATGGGCAAAACAAATTTAAAGGATTATATTGAAAATTCAAATATTAAACTGCTGGGTGTAAAATGTTAATAGGTCAAGAAGAATTATATAAACAAATTTTAAGTTTTAAAAATGCTATTTATGTTGAAGCCCCTGCCGGATGTGGAAAAACACATTCTTGTATAAAGTGTGTTGATATTTTATCAAATAATAAAAAGTTAAAAAATTTTGAAAAGGTTCTAATTTTAACTTTTTCAAAAAATGCAAGGGCTCAAATTCTTAATGAATTAGGCAAATATGATAAATCTGAAAAAATCTATCAACATATAGAGATCACTAATTATCATAGTTTTTATAAAAGATATTTAGACAAATATCGTGATTTGTTAGGTTTTAAAAAAGAGTTTACTATTGTAGATGATGATGAATATAGAGAAAAATTTGGCATTTCAAAAAGATCTAAAATTTTTTTTGGCGATTACTATAAATTAAAAGATAAATATTATTCGTCTGATAATAATCAAGAGATATCAGATAGTAAAATTATAAACAATTATAATGTTTGTTATAATTATAGTAAAGAAACTGGCATTATAACATTTAATATGTTTGGAATTCTAATAAATGAGTTGTTTGTAAAATCTCCAGAGTTAATAGAGCTTATTTCACACGACTTCCCATATATCTTTTTAGACGAGTATCAAGATACTGACAATCTACAAGAAAACTTTCTAGTTGAATTGTTTAAATATTCAAAGTGTGTTTTCTTTGCAGACCCAATTCAAATGATATACAAATTTAAAGGAGCTTCGGAAGATAGATTAACAAAATTAAAAGAGTTC
>CASFFJ010000021.1 GCA_949293915.1 uncultured Christensenella sp. | reverse complement strand
TGAGAATGGCGTAAGTTACAGCGTGTTTATCAACGGACTTAAGAAGGCAAATGTAGACCTTAACCGCAAAGTGCTTGCTGATTTAGCAATATCAGACAAGACAGCATTCGCTAAACTTGTTGAAACCAGTAAAAGCGCATTAGCATAAATTAACAAAAAGTGATAAAACAATTTTGGATTTATCGCTTTTTTGTTTGATTTTTAGGGAAGAAAATATAGTTGCTTACGAACTGATTTTAAACAAGGAGCTGAATCTAACATATATTATCATTGACTAAAGGCAATACTGTTATCTCTTATGAAATTCATAAGAGATTTTTATTTTAGTGTATTGTTTATTTGACTAGTTTTAATGAATTTGATATAATTTTAGTATGAGTTTAACTAGTCAAGAAATTAAGAATTTAAAGGACAAAAAATATAGGCGAAACAATGGTTTATTTATGGTCGAGGGCGAGAAGTTTTGCCGTGATATTTTAAATAGTGATGTTGAGATTGTTTACACTTTAACATCAAATATATCATTGACAGGTTATCCTAACATTCAATTATTGACTGACAGACAAATAACTTCACTTGCAACAACAGTCACTCCGCAAAAGATTATTTGCATCTGCCGAGAAAAGATTTATCCTATCAAATCTAAAGGCAATTCACTTATTTTAGACAGGTTGCAAGACCCGGGCAATGTTGGCACACTTATACGCAGTGCAATGGCATTTGGCTTTAATGATATCTACTTAATTGATTGTGCAGATTATTATAGTGAGAAAGTGATTAGGAGTTCGGCAGGGTTGTCGTTAAAAGCTAGATTGCACAATGTTACGCAAGCGGACATTATTTCAAGCAAAGCAGACATTGCGGATAAATTTATTGTTGCGGATATGTTTGGTGAGAGTATTGATAAAATTCGTTTGCCAAAAGGTCGGTTGTCTGTTATAATAGGTAATGAGGGGCAAGGTGTCAGTGCTGATATGATGGCAGTTGCTGACATCAAAGTAAAAATTCGTATGTCACCACTAGTTGAGAGTTTAAATGCTGGTGTGGCAGGCAGTATTATTATGCAAAAATTAAGTGAGGTTTAAATGAGTGGACATAGCAAATGGAACAATATAAAAGGTAGAAAAGAAAAATCAGATGCAGAGAGAAGTAAAATTTTCACAAAAATTGGTCGTGAAATAATGGTCGCTGTAAAAGAGGGTGGAGCCAATCTTGACTCTAATAGTAAGTTAAAAATGGCGATTGCAAAAGCACGACAATACAATATGCCTAATGACCGAATTAACAGTATAATCAAGAAGAATAGCGAAATAGACAATTCCAATTTTGTTGAACAAACTTATGAGGGTTATGGCGTAGGTGGAGTCGCAGTCGTAGTCAAATGCTTTACTGACAATAAGAATAGAACAAGCAGTGATGTTAGATATGCTTTTGATAAGTTTGGTGGCAGTTTAGGTTCAACTGGTTGTGTATCGTATATGTTTGACACAAAAGGCGAAATCGTGGTTGAAAAGACATCTAATTTCAATTCTGATGATGCTATGATGTTGGCGCTAGAACACAATGCAATAGATTGTGAAGATGATGAAGTTTTCACAATTTATACCGAGCCTAGTGCAAACGCGGTCAATGATATAGTGTCTGCGTTTGAAGATGCTGGTTATACAATTCTTTCATCCGGTGTTGAGATGATAGCACAAAATTATATAACATTGAACGAACATCAACGTGAGACTTTTGACAAGATGATAGACAAATTAAACGAAAATGATGATGTTATAGATGTAATTCACAATTTAGAGGAATAAATTATGGCTGATACATTAGATGATATTTTAAGAGAACTTAATGATAATAGGAACAAATTATCCGCTTTGTTTTCGCTGTATAATAATTCGTTATTGGTTGCAGAAGATAATCGCAGTCAATTAGGCGGTTATTATGAGCAAATGATTGATTTTAAAAACGATTTACATATTATATCCAATGAGGTTAGCAAGGTCAAGAAGAGTGAACGTGCAAACACACTTACAGCACATAAGACCAAGATAAAAAGAATTAATAATGATGTAGAAAGTGTACATAACGAATTTAATAGTTCGTGCAACAATTATAAAATAGCATTAAATAATTGCGGTTCGCTAAAAACTGAATACAAGCACGAAGTTAGTGAACTATGTAAGAAATTCAAATCATTAATCACAGATGACACGCCCGCTATTACTATTAAAGGTTATAAACAACAAGTAAAAATTATTCGCACCATTTTAGATAAAATAGAACTTTTGATTGCTGACTATAATATCAAGCGTAACAAAATGGAGCAGGATAAAATGTGTTTTCAAGAACTATATAACAGCGTTAGCACTATGCTTGAACAATTAAAGTCTATTGCGTGATTAGGTAAATTATGAGAGTTTTAGGTATTGATCCAGGATATAATATTATTGGCTATGGCGTAATTGAGACAAAAAACTGCCAAGTTGTTGATTACGGCGTAATTAATACGCCTAAAAATATGTCGATTAGTGACAGATTTAACACAATTTATCAAGCCACTTGTGAACTGATGGAGACATTTGAACCAGCAGAGGTTGCTTTTGAAGAATTATTTTTTAATACTAACAACACTACTGCAATCCCAGTGGCAGAAGCGCGCGGAGTATTGATTGTTGCGACAAAAAAATATACAGACAGATTGTTTGAATACACACCATTGCAAATCAAACAAGCGTTGACAGGTAATGGCAGAGCAGAAAAAAAACAAGTTCAATATATGATAAAAAGTATTTTAGGTCTTAACAGTGTACCTAAACCGGATGATGCCGCAGATGCACTTGCCGTAGCAATCACACATATGCAAACTAGTTCTATAATGAGTGATAACTCCATTTAAAAGGACATTATGATAGGTTACATAAAAGGTATTTTAAAAGAAAAAGATTATGACAACATCACTGTAGAAGTTGGTGGTGTTGGTTTTTCTATTATGGTAACTAAAAGTTGTATGGTTAATCTTCCTTTGGTTGATGAAGAGGTTAAAATCTACACATATTTACACGTTCGTGAGGATGAACTCAGTTTGTATGGTTTTGTCAGTCCGGAAGAAAAACGCCTATTTTTACAACTTATATCTGTCAGCGGTATAGGCAGTAAAACTGCTATTCAAATATTGTCTGCTGAGCGAATGAGTGCGATTGTAAACAGCATTATCAACGAGGACGTCTCTGTAATAGGCAATTGCAAAGGCATTGGCAAAAAGACTGCTGAACGCATAATAGTAGAATTAAAAGACAAAATCAAACCATTAGATTATATTTTACCTAATGATAATGTTTTGAAATCTGCTATTGAGATTAACCAATCAATTGAAGATGCAGTGGTGGTGTTGACATCGCTTGGATTATCTAAAAATAAAGCAATGGAATTAGCAAAACAATGCGCAGAAAAGAACGACACAGCAGAGATGATTGTGGCTAAGGCACTGCATAATCTCAATGATTAAAAGAGGCGTATATGGAAGAAAGAGATAGGTTTATTTCTAGTACAAAAACTATGACAGATGTCGAGGTTGAGAACAAACTTCGACCTATATCTTTTGATGAATATGTTGGTCAAGAGAAGATTAAATTTAATTTAAAAATTTATATCAGCGCCGCAAAAAAACGTAAGGAAGCACTTGACCACGTTTTACTATATGGTCCGCCTGGACTTGGTAAAACTACACTCAGTCATATTATTGCTAACGAAATTGGTTCACAGATCAAGATGACAAGTGGTCCAAGCATTGAGAACGCAGCTGACCTTGCTGCGATTTTAACCAATTTAGGCACTAATGATGTTTTATTTATAGATGAAATACATAGAATTAGTAAATCGGTAGAAGAAATTTTGTATCCAGCAATGGAAGATTATGCATTAGATTTTATCGTAGGTAAAGGTCCAAGCGCACGCAGTATGCGATTAAAAATTCAACCATTTACGCTCATTGGTGCTACCACCAAGGCGGGCAATATTTCAAGTCCGTTGCGTGATAGATTTGGTATAACTGCACGCTTAGAGTTGTATTCAGTTGATGAGATTTCACAAATTTTAACTAGGTCAGCTAAAATTTTATCTGTCAATATCGAGCTTGATGCAACAAAAGAGATTGCTAAGCGTAGTCGTGGCACGCCACGAATTGCCAATAGATTGCTTAAACGTGTACGTGACTATGTTCAAGTAGAAGATAGAGACACTATTACCATTTCAGATGCAAAAAAAGCACTAGAATTAATGGATGTTGATGATTTAGGGCTTGACACTATAGATAAACGCATTTTGCATACTATGATAGATAAATTTGATGGTGGGCCAGTAGGCTTAGAGACTTTGTCTGCCACTTGCAATGAAGAAGTTTCTACTATCGAAGATGTGGTTGAGCCATATTTATTGCAATTAGGCTTTGTTGTACGAACCAATCGTGGCAGAATGGTTACACATTCAGCGTACGAACATTTTGGATTACCTGTGCCTAGCAGTATGAGGAATGATGATGAAGGCAAAGATTGATTTTAAACGATTGTCAAGTTATGATTATTATCTGCCAAACGAACTTATAGCGCAAACTCCACTCGATAAACGTGATGAGAGTAGGTTAATGGTTTTTGACAGAAAAACTAATACTACACTGCACAGACAATTTAAGGATATCACAGATTTTTTAGTAAAAGGTGATGTTTTAGTGGTAAATAACACTCGTGTTTTGCCAGCACGACTGTCCGCTAAGAAAAGTACGGGAGCATTAGTTGAAATTTTACTTTTAACTCGAATTAATCTAACCGATTGGGAAGTATTATTAAAACCTGCTAAACGCGTAAAAATTGGACAGACTTTAACAATAAGCGATGAATTGTCGTGTGAATTATTGTCAGTCAAAGATGATGGTAATAGGATTATGCGTTTTAAATTTGATGGCGTATTCGAAGATATTTTAAATCGCGTTGGCAGTATGCCTTTGCCACATTATATTCATAAAAAACTGAAAAACAAAGAACGCTATCAAACTGTTTATAATAAAGTGCTTGGCAGTTCGGCAGCACCAACTGCCGGACTTCATTTCACACCAGAATTATTGCAAAAAATACAAGATATGGGGGTTGAGATATTAGAACTTACCCTTGATGTAGGTTTGGGTACTTTTCGTCCGTGCAAGGAAGAAGATATTACAAAACACGATATGCACAGCGAACATTATCATTTGAGTAAAGAAGTCGCAGAACGTATCAACAAGGCAAAAATTGAAAACAGGCGAGTTATTGCGGTGGGGACTACCAGCGTTCGCACACTTGAAAGTGTGGCACAAAAAGGTATGCCTTTGACCGAAGATGATGATAAAACCGATATTTTCATTTATCCACCTTATGAATTTAAAGTGGTGGATGCACTTATCACTAATTTTCATTTACCAAAAAGTACGCTGATAATGTTAGTTTGCGCATTTGCTGGTTATGACAACACTATGAATTTATACGAGACAGCGGTCGAAAATCAATATAGATTTTTCAGTTTTGGTGACGCTATGTTTATTAGTTAATATAATTATTATTAATGAGATTAAAACAAAAAACATATAAATTTTAATTATATTTAAATAAAAATTATTTTTAAAAATCTATTCATAAAAAGGAAAAAATGAGCGAATATTTTAGTTACGAAGTTTTACATATTGATAAAAACTGTGGGGCAAGAACAGGAGTATTACATACGCCACATGGCGATATTTACACGCCAATTTTTATGCCAGTTGGCACGCTTGCAACAGTTAAATCACTTACAAATGAAGACTTATACAATGTTGAAGCACAAATAATTTTAGCAAACACTTATCACTTGCATATTCGTCCAGGAGACAAACTTATTGCCAAAGCGGGTGGACTGCACAAATTTATGAATTTTAATCGTCCAATGCTCACTGATAGTGGTGGTTTTCAAGTGTTTTCTCTGGCAGATATTCGCAAAATCAGTGATGATGGCGTTGAATTTAAAAATCATTTGAGTGGCGAAAAAATGTTTTTCAGTCCAGAAAAAGCAATTGAAATCGAGAACAATCTTGGAGCTGATATTATTATGGCGTTTGATGTGTGCAGTGATTATGGAATAACTCACAGTGAGGCAGAAAAAGCAATGATGCGCACGCTTGATTGGTTAAAGCGCTGTTGTGATTATCATCAAAATCCTAAACAAATGCTTTTCCCTATCGTACAAGGTAATTTTTATGAAGATTTGCGTTTAAAAAGTTTAGAAGAAACAAAAAAATATTGCAAATGCGGTATAGCAATAGGTGGCTTGTCTGTTGGCGAACCAAAAGATGTAATGATAAAAATGCTTGATGTTATGCAACCGCATTATCCAGATAATATGCCACGATATCTTATGGGAGTAGGTACGCCAGATTATATTTTTGAGAGTGTAGAGCGTGGGATAGATATGTTTGACTGCGTACTTCAAACGCGTGTGGCACGCAATGGTCTAGCAATGACCAGTAAGGGTAAAGTGGTTTTAAAGAACGCAAAATATAAGGAAGATTTCACGCCCCTTGATGATGAATGTGATTGTTATTGTTG
>CASFFJ010000020.1 GCA_949293915.1 uncultured Christensenella sp. | reverse complement strand
TTTAAATTATTATTTATAATATAAATTAATTTTAAAATTAATAATTTTATAGGTAATTTTTGATTTTTTTTCTTTAACGCTATTTTTTATTAAAAAATTGATTATTTATTAATTTTTTTATATTTTTTATTATAATTTACTTAAAAAATTATTTTTATATCATATATTTTAATTTAAGTACGATTATCTATGTAATTAACTTTTATTATTTTTCAATTATTTGCAATGTATTAAAATAAACATTGTATTATTCTATAAAATATTTTTAATTTTAACTACACTGAACTTTTTATAATTTTTTTTAAAAAAAATTAAAACTTATTATAAAAAAATTAAAAAATTTAATAAATTTGATTATTTTTGATAAATAATATTTTTTATTTTGTTTTGCGCTGAAAATGTTTAAATTATTATAGTTAAATCTATTGAAATAAAATTCGTTTTTAGATATAATTGAGATATGAAAAAGTTTGATAAATTTATTATTGCATTAGCTCCAATGGCTGGAGTTACCGACTTTGCTTTTAGAAAAGTGTGTGCTGATTTTGGCGCAGATATGGTTGTAACTGAAATGATAAGTCTAAAAGCAATTGAACACAAAAATTTTAGAACAGAAAAAATGCTAAGAGAAGAGGCAGATGCAATACGTGTGTGCCAAATTTTTTGTCACGACATAAACACAATAGAAAAAGCAATGAACACAACATTATTTGAAAAGTTTGATTATATTGACATAAACTGCGGTTGTCCGGCTCCTAAGATAGTAAAAAACAATGATGGTTGTGCAATGATGAAAAATATTGAAAAATCAAGACAAATAATTTCTAGTCTAGTCAAATACAGCACAAAACCTGTGAGTGTAAAATTTAGACTAGGAATTGATGGAAACGAAAATTATATTGAATTTGGTAAAATGTGTGAAGAGTGCGGTGTGGCATTTATCACTCTACACGCACGTACACGTGAGCAAGGTTATTCGGGCAATGTGGATAAATCAGCATACGAAAAATTAATAAAAGCAGTTAACATTCCAGTTTTTTGGAGTGGAGATATTTTAACAAAAGAAGATGTGAAATACGCTAAATCTATTGGTTGTGCCGGGGTTATGATTGGACGTGGCGCAATGGGAAATCCAGAAATTTTTTCTATCTTAAAAAACACCAATCCGCCTTATACAAAAAAACACGCAATATTAAAACATTTGGAATTATTAAAAACTTATTTTGCCAGCGAAAAAACTTTGGTCGCTTATTTTAAAAAGCACCTTATGTGGTATGTAAAATCTAGCGAATTTGCAACACAAACAAAATTGAAGATTTTAGAATTTACTACTCTCAAACAAATTGAAGATTTGATAGATAAACTAAAATAATCTTTATTTTAATCAATCTATTTTACATAAAATATTAGAAGTTTTTAAATTGATTTTTTATTGGATATTTGAGTAAAAATGTTTGTTTCTTCTTTTATAAAAACAAACGATTGTTAAATTTTGATTGGTTATAATTAAATAACAATTAGTTTGTATTCCGTTAACAATAAAAAATGATTTAACAAGATTTAATATGAAAACTTATTATTATTTTTTAAAATATATATTTTTTTTATAAATTTAAAAAATTTTTATTGTTTTTTTAGGAAAAAGCGATTTTTTATTAAATTATTATAAAATTATTAGTAAATTAATTATAAATCTTTATAAAACATAAAATTATTATAAAAAAAGTAACAATCGTTACTTTTATAATTTAACATTGATTTTTGATTTATCTTTTGTTGTGTAACTAAGTGGAATTTTGTAATAATCTTGGTACACCTTTCTCCACGCATCAAAGTTGGCTTGAAGTAAATAGTCAACATTCTCTTTGTTTGATAAATTTTTCTTTGGATAAATTGGTGGCAAGATATGTATTGTGTAATCGCCAAAATTCATTTTACCATTATCATCAATCTTTTGAACTTTATCATCAATGGTTATAAATAGTGGGATGATAGGTTTATTATGTTTTGTCGCATAATGGAACGCGCCCGATTTCATAGGCCTTGGTTTTTTGTACTCACGCCACATTGCTTGCTCTGGATAAAACAAAATACGCTTGTCTTTATTTAGATAATATTCTATCGCTTCGTTAAACTTTCGCATCAAATTTTTATCCAAATTAGTAGATAGCGGGATGTAACCAGTATGTCGCGCGATATCGCCCATTTCACCTTTCCAGTTATTAAACTCGGCTGCTACAAACATAATATCCACGCCAACTGCTTCGCGCACGGCAAAACTATCCACTTTACTAATATGATTGCAAGTGACTATACCGCCTTTCACTCCACGCAAGTTCTCTCTGCCAACAACTTTTAAATTAGTAAGTTCACGATTGATTTTGTTAGCATATCTTTTATAAGCACACGTATAAAACCAATGTTTAATAGCATATTTGAAACCTTTACGAATAAAAGGAAAATCCTCTGTTATCGGCTCGCAACCATCCATACTGTTTTCGTTTTCATCAATATTAAATTCGCCATCAATCTCAAACTGATTATGTATTTTAACAAATTCTTCAAACTCTTTTGGACCTTCCTTTAATATGTTGACATCCAGCATTTTACACCTCAAAATTATTTTCTTTTAATTTTATTATATTCTTCGTAAATATCATCATAATGATACCATTTGTAAAGTTTATGCACTTGTTCAATCTGCCAAGGTTTAACATTTTGTGTATGAAAATATGGGAATAATTTTATTCGCTTGCAAAAATGCTGTATAACCGTGTCATCTCTTAGATTGCCTTGTTCATTAAATCTGCGTGGAAGATACAACTTGTATTTAATTAGTTTATTAAGCCCTGTTTGGTCAGGAAAAGCATATTTTTTACTAGTACACAAATCTAACACTCGTTCAAATAATTTTGTTTCTTTAATCTTTGGCATATTTATAAGCAAAACGCCAGAATTAAAATAACCCGGACGTATGAAAAATCTACCTAATCTGTCTTTAACAACACCCAATTCGTAATTAGTTATATCATAATCGAAAAGTTCACGAACATTTCCATTAAACATAATATCTGTATCTAGATATATAATTTTATCTGGTAAATCTTTTATCTTGTCCGCAAATAACCTTAAAAATGCAAATGGAGTATACGAATTCAGCTTATTCTCACTGTTCATTATCCAATTATTAAATTCTTGACCCAATTTAATTATTTTTACATTGCTAGAAGCATTCACTTTTTTAACTAATTTATCTAAAAGTTCTCCATCTTCTTGGCTTATTGGCTTATATTCTGGATTTAACTCGGTTACATCTGCTGTGAGTATGTAAACGTTGATAGGTTCTTTGCAATGTTTCGTCATTGATAATAGTGACAAAAGTATTCCATCAAACACTTTGTAATTGCCACCAAACAAAATGTTTATCATATGTTCTCCTCTTTGATTTAATAATTATATAATAGCACTTTCGTATAAATTTGTCTAGTGGATAGTAAAAAATGTTTATCAGCTATATTTAATCTGTTTTTTCACTATCTTTTTTAATATATGTCACATATTCATAATTGGAATTTTTGCTATACTCAACCATAGTTTCATACACTTTGTCGTGAAGTTTATTTTGATTTTCGGCACGAGATAAATTCTCATCTGGGTAAAATGGTCCATCAATATATGTAACAATCTTTGGCTTTTTACCCTCTTTGCGCTTTACAAAAGTGGTGGTGA